>JBDTFL010000628.1:0-5075 GCA_039937955.1 Polyangiaceae bacterium
GCGCGCTACGTCCTGCGCGCGGCCGACGTTGGGGCGGAATCGGGCAATGACAAATCACTCGAAGACGCGCTCGTTCGTCACGGCTACAAAGACGTGTGAAGCCTCGATTCGATGCGCGCGTGACAAATCCAAGGCGATGAAGTAATTCCTTTACACCTAAAGGACATCGGAAAAATGTCTCCTCTTTATGAGCTCGATCCCAAGCTCGTCGAACGTGTGCATCTCGCTCTTCAAGCGATCCGTGACGGCAAGATGGTGATCCTGGTAGACGACGAAGACCGGGAAAATGAAGGCGATTTGTGCATGGCCGCGGAATTCACCACGCCCGAAGCGGTGAACTTCATGGCTACGCACGCGCGTGGTCTCATTTGTTTGACGCTCACCGAAGAGCAAGTGGAGCGCCTCGCGTTGCCGATGATGACGACGCCAGGGCGCGGCGGACCTCCGCTCGGAACTGCGTTCACCGTGAGCGTCGAATCACGCACCGGAGTCACGACCGGCATCAGCGCGGCGGACCGCGCACACACGATGCGCGTGGCTGCGAGCCCGAATTGTGTTCCGAGTGATCTCGTTACGCCCGGTCACGTGTTTCCTTTGAAGGCGAAGAGCGGCGGCGTGCTCGTGCGCACCGGACAAACGGAAGGCTCGGTCGACCTTGCACGAATGGCCGGAAAAAACCCGGCGGGCGTGATCTGCGAGATCATGAACGAAGACGGATCGATGGCGCGCATGCCCGATCTGGAATCGTTCGCGAAGAAACATCAGCTCATCATTTTGACGATCGCGGACCTGATTCAATTTCGCATGCAGACCGAGCGGCTCGTGCGGCGCGTCGCCGAACGTGACGTCGTGCTCGACGCAACGGGAACGCTGTGGCGCGGTGTCGTATTCGAAGCATCGCCGAGCGGACGACAAATTTTTGCGCTCGTGAAAGGCACGCCTTCGGAAGGACAAGAAGTTTTGTGTCGCATGCATTCGGGCTCGCTCATCGGTGACACGTTCGCGTCGACGCTTCATGAAGGCGGACGCAATCTGCGTGAATCGATCCGCGCCATCGAACGCGCCGGATGCGGCGTCGTCGTGTATTTGCCGCCGGGCGGAGATCTCGCGAAAGAAATGAGCGCGTACGGCGTCGGCGTCCCGGCCGACTCGAATGACGACGCGAGCAAAGGTCCGAGCAAAGATTCTCCGCGCGAGAAAAGCGACGCAGCGCCCCTTCGTGAATACGGTTTGGGTGCGCAAGTGCTGGCAGATCTCGGCCTCCATAAGATTCGCTTGCTCACCAACAATCCGCGTAAGATCGCTGGAATTCACGGTTACGGGCTCGACATCGTCGAGTGCGTTCCGCTCGCGCCCACGGCAGGAGAGAGTCGTCCATGAGTCAGTCCGCAGCGCCTCGCACGATCGAAGGAACGCTCATCGCTCCGGCTGGCGCGAAATTCACGATCGTCTACAGCCGCTTCAACCACTTCATCGTCGACCATCTCGTGAGCGGCGCAGTCGACGCGCTCGTTCGTCACGGAGTCGCGCGCGATCACGTTCTCGTGATTCCGGTGCCCGGCGCTTGGGAGGTTCCGCTCATCGCGAACCGCATTGCGGCGTCCAAGAAAACCGATGCCGTCATCGCGCTCGGCGCGGTCATTCGCGGGTCCACTCCGCATTTCGATTACGTCGCAGGTGAAGCCGCCAAAGGCACTGCGCAAGCATCCATGGCTTCCGGCGTTCCGGTCGCATTCGGCATTTTGACGACCGACACCATCGAGCAAGCCGTCGAACGCGCAGGCACCAAAGCCGGCAACAAGGGTTGGGACGCGGCCCTCAGCGCGATCGAAATGGTCTCGCTCCTTCGCGCGCTCGGCGAAGCAGGACTTTAGAGAAATGGGCGCGCGCCATTCGGGTCGAGAAGCGGCGCTCCAAATGCTGTTTCAGATCGAGACATCGGGAGCCACGGCCGAACAAGCAATCATCTTGTTTTGGCGGCATTTTGAAGGGGATCCAGAGGGGCGCGCTTACGCGGACGCGCTCGTGCGCGGCGTTGCCGAGAAACGGCCCGAGCTCGACGCATGTATTGTGCAATCATCCTCGAATTGGCGCATCGAGCGCATGGCGAGGGTCGATCGTAACTTGCTCCGCCTCGGCACGTGGGAGCTCCAAAACAAGACGGACGTACCGCGGGCAGTGATTCTGGATGAAGCAGTGGAGCTCGCGAAATCGTTCGGCGCCGAGGACTCGGGCGCATTCGTGAACGGCGTGCTGAATCAGATCGCCGACAAGCTGAATCGCAAAGACGAAGCTCGCGAAGGCTGAGGCAGGGAAGCCGAGATGGATCTTCACTTCGTCGCTCCCGATTTGCAGAAGCTCGACGAGCCCATGGCGGCCGAGGTCGTCGCTTGTTGCATTTGGAAAGACGAAGCGCCGATGCGCGGTCTCGCCGGTTTGGTGGATTGGCGACTGTCCGGAAGATTGAGCGCGCTCGAACGCGATGGGTTTTTGCTCGGCAACGCCGGAGAGGTTTTGTGCGTGCCGGGTCGTCCGCGCCTGCCCTTCGACAAAGTGCTTATTTTTGGCCTCGGCGTGCGATCCGAGTTCGACGAAGATCTTTTCAAGAGCGCGGTGCGCCATGTCACCAAAGTTTTGGAGGGCCTCAAAGTTCGTCGCGCCGTCGTCGAGCTACCTGGTCGCAGCGACGAAAAAATTTCCGCCGATCGCGCCGCCGAATTGCTCTTCGAATGCACGAGTGAATCGGTGAGCCAAGACGCGTGGTGGTTGGTCGAGCACGCAGACGGCGAAAAAAAAATGAGCGAGCGCACGCGCGAGGCCGAACGTCGCGCGAGGCGAGGCTGAGGAGAGTGACGTGCTCGATCTGAAAGCTGACAGAGAGACGACAGCGCCGAAAGATGCGGCGACGCTCGTCGCGGTTCGCGATGCGACTGGCACGTCGGGAGGCGAATCGGAGAGCGGCATCGAAATTTTTTGTGTCGAGCGCAGCAAGGCCTCGCGATTCTTGGGCGGCGCCATCGTATTTCCTGGCGGCAAAGTCGACGCCGCCGATCTCGACGCGCGCTGGATGACCAGCGTCTCGCACATTTCTCCTCGAACCGCTTTATTTGCGCCAGATCCGGATACAGCGCGCGCGCTCGCGATCGCGGCGAGTCGTGAAGCGCTCGAAGAGGCGGCGCTGCTTCCGGTGTCGGGCGGAAAGATTTCGCACCACGATTTGCTCGCGCTTCGCAAACGCGCCGAGACCGAGCCATCTGCGATTTTGGAGGAGTTGGAGAGGCGCGGTTTGGTTTTGGATCTCGCCGCGCTCGAGCCGCTCTCGCGATGGCTTACGCCCGTCGCCGAAGCTCGCCGTTACGACACACGATTTTTCATCGTGCGAGCGCCGGAGGGTCAGCCCGGCGCGCACGACGACCACGAAACGATGTCGAGCTTTTGGGCGTCGCCGAAAAAGTTGCTCGCGCGTTTCGACGCAGGAGAGGTGCAGCTCGCGCCACCGACACACCGCACGCTCGAAATTTTGGCGCGCGCGGCGACTGTCGACGAAGCATTCGCGATCGCTCGAAACGCGAGCCTCGAAACGATCTGCCCCGAGCTCGTGAAGCAAACGGTCGCGGGCAGTGAAACGATGGCGCTCGTGCTGCCAGGCGACCCCGAGCACAGCGTGCAGGACTCACGAATTGCCGGAAAAACCCGCTTCGTTCTTCGCGACGGCAGATTCGTTCCGGACGACGCCCCGACGAAGATTTAGTTTTTTGTTTTAGAAGAATTTGGTGCCCCCACCCTCCGGTGCTCGGTTGCTGCGCAACCTCCGCGCCGTCGACCTCCCCCAAATCGGGTGCTCGCCGCCGAGAAGATGGCGGCTCCGCGCCCGAAGGGGGAGGTCGGTTCGCCTCCGGCGAACCGGGCGGGGGCACCAAATATTAAATCTTTTTCTTACCGACCCTCGCGATACGCCTTCACCGCATTCACGATGCCGTCGCTGAGGCGCGCTTTGTATTCGTCGCTCTCGAGCAATTGTTCTTCGAGTGGATTGGAGATGTAGCTCGTCTCGAACAGAACTGCGGGCATGCGCGCGCCGACCAAAACGTAAAATCCGGCGGGCTTCACTCCGCCGTCGATGGTGTCGGGGTAGCGCAATTTGAGTGATGTGACTGACGAGTGCTGGATCAAATCGGCCAAGCGTTGTGAATGCGTGGCCTCGTCGGCGATCTTCATGGAAGCTAAAATCGAGCCTATTTCTCGCGTCGCTGCTTGGGTCGTGGCATTTTCACGAGCCGCTACACGCGCCGCCGTTTCGTCTTTTGTCGTGTCGAGCACGTAGGTTTCGACGCCGCGTTTTCCTGGGCGCTCGGCGGCGTTGCAATGAATCGAAATGAAAAGATCGGCGCCGGCTGCGTTCGCACGCGCAGTGCGTTCTTCGAGTGAGACGTAACGATCGGTGTCGCGCGTGAGCACGGCGCTGACGCCGCTGGAGGCGAGCGCTTTCGCGGCGAGCTGCGCGATGGCGAGCGTGACGTCTTTTTCGCGAACGCCGGTGGGTCCGATCGCGCCGGGATCGCTGCCGCCGTGTCCTGGGTCGAGCGCGATGATGCGAGCGGCGCGGCCGTTCTCTGCATTGCCGGGCGCGTGTCGTGCGACGTCGATCACGATGCGATACGGCTCGAGCAAATGAAAGGTGCGGCGGTAGCCTTTGCCGTCGAGCTCGGTCGTGATTCTTCCGCCGGTCGACGTCGCGTCGATCAAAACGCGCGTGACGATCCCGCCGACCAATGTTTCGCGAGGAGCGCTCGCGACGTCGACGCCATCGAGATCGACGAAGGTTCTGAAACCGTGATCGCCGGATGCGGGCTCGTCGCCGACGCGCATGTGCGCTTCGCGATCGAGCGTGATGACGATGCGTGCGGAGTCTTTTCCGCCGATGGGGACGATCTGGGTGATGTGAGGTGCGCCGGTTGGCGTGATGCCGGCATCGAACGTCGTATCCATGCCGAGCGAGCCGCTCGTTGCGAGCTCTTGATCGATCGCATCCAAAATTCTGGCGGGTGGTCGAAAGGGGCTTATTTTTGCGAGCT
>JBDTFL010000629.1:0-4339 GCA_039937955.1 Polyangiaceae bacterium
CGGGAACGGCCGAACCGTCTTGAGGCCCATCTTCTCTTGCGTCTCAGTATCGAATACGAGCGTCGAGATCATCAGGAGCGAATAGAACCAACCTCGTGTCTGATCGATCGCCTCCGAGATGAAGTCCGCCGGAAACGCGCGTTCGAATGCTTCTTTCGAGCCTTTTGCGTGCGGGTAACCCCATTGCGCGAACGGCATGCAGCCGGAGTCGAACCACGCGTCGATGACCTCGCTCACGCGTTTCATCGTGCCGTCACAATGCACGTCTTTGCCGAGCTGGTTCTTCGCGCACTTGAACGTGACTTTGTCGATCCATGGTTTGTGGACGATCAAATGCTCGTTGAGTGACGGATCGGCTTTTTTTGCCGCGTGGAAGTGATCGAACGATCCGCCGAGCTTTTCGATTTCGGCGACGCTCGAAGGCGCGATCTCGAAGCTGCATTTGTCACAGATCCAAATCGGGAGCGGCGTTCCCCAATAGCGTTCGCGCGACAACGCCCAGTCGACGTTGCTCTTCAGGAACTCGCCGAAGCGGCCGTCTTTGATGTGGTCGGGCAACCAATTGATCTTCTGGTTGTTGGCGATCGCGTTTTGGATTTTCTCGGTGGTGCGGATGTACCAAGCGGGCCGCGCGTATTGGATGAGTGGGTCAGTGTCGGCGCGCCAGCAGAATGGATATTCGTGGCGATACGTTTCTTGGAAGACCAGCAGCCCGCGCGCTTTCAAGTCCTGCGCGATGTCTTTGTCGGCTTCTTTGACCCAACGCCCGGCGAACGGCGTGTACGCGTCGATGAACGTGCCGTCGGGTTTAACGGCGCAAAATAATTCCGGCGCCTGCGGTCCGATTTCGGCGACCAATTTTTTATAGAGAAGATGGTCGTCCTCGCCGAACGCGGGTGCGATGTGGACGATGCCGGTGCCCGCGTCGAGCGTGACGAAATCGGCAGCGCGTACTTTCCAGACATATTTATTTTTCGCATCTGCTGCGAACAGATCGAACGGAGGCCTGTACGCCGTATCGATCAAGCTTCGCGCATCGATTTTTTGAAGAACCGGGAGCTCACGTTTGAGCTTCTTTTCCAGTGTCTCCCGAAGTTTCTCGGCGACTACGTATTTCTTCGCGCCGTCTTGGACCACCACGTACTCGAAGGACAAATTGATCGCCGCGTACATGTTGGACGACAAAGTCCAAGGCGTAGTTGTCCAAACCAGCAATGATGTGTCGGGTTGAGCAACTAGCGGAAACTCGACGTACACGCTCGGGTCGTCGACCTGCTTGTACCCCTGCCCGACCTCGCCGGCACTGAGTGCGGTTCCGCCCTGCGCCCACCACCAAACGACCTTGTGTCCTTGGTAGAGCAGCCCCTTTTTGTGGAGCTCGCTGAGCGCCCACCACACCGACTCGACATACGATTTGTGGAACGTGACGTACGCGCTTGGCAGGTCCACCCAAAAGCCGATGCGCGTGGTGAGCTTTTCCCATTCGTCGGTGTAACGAAAAACCGAGTCGATGCACTTCGCGATGAACGGCTCGACGCCGTACTGCTCGATCGCCGCTTTGCCGTGGATGTGGAGCTCTTTCTCCACCTCGACCTCGACCGGCAAGCCGTGCGTGTCCCAACCCGCTTTGCGTGCGACCCGATAGCCGCACATCGTTTTGTAGCGCGGAAATAGGTCTTTGATGACGCGCGTGAGCACGTGGCCGTTGTGCGGCAATCCGTTTGCGGTGGGCGGGCCTTCGTAAAAAACGAAGTCGCCTTTGTCACCGCGAATAGATTTTTCGAAGATGTTTTTCTCGCGCCAAAGCTCGAGGATCGATTTTTCTTCGCGCGGAAAATCGAGCTCGCTGGAAACTTTCTCGAACGGAGTCTGCGGAGCCATGGGCCGCGCAGATTAGACCTTTTTCACCACTTCGGCGCGTTGCCGTTTGCGGGTGCGGCCGTTCCGGGTTTGCCGGGGCCCGCGCCAGTGCCAGGACGTTTGTTCATTTTCGGTCCGGCGCCGGGTGCCATCGGCGGGGCGACGGGAGCTGCGGTTACGAGATCGCCAGTGGGCTGCAATTTCCAGATGTCGCGATTCGCAGTGCCGTCGGAGTTCGATTCGAAATAGATGAAACCGTCTTTGCCCCAAAAGGGCTGACCGGATTCGCCGACGCCCGTCGTCAATTGCGTGAGACCCGTGCCGTCGGGCTTCACTGCGAAAAGGTTGAACGTCGTGCTGTCCGTTCCGCCAGCAATGGCGTTCCAGCCGCAGTTGGACTCGAAGACGATGTAACGCGAATCGGGTGAGAATTTGGGCTTGTTCGAAGAGCAGCCGCTGTTCGTCACTTGCGTGAGATTTCCGCCATTGGCAGCGTCCATCAACATGATCTCGTACGCGTTGCCGACTTGCCGCGAGAACGTGAGCTGCTTTCCGTTCGGGTTCCACGACGGCGTGAAACCCGCGCCGAGCATGGTGAGACGCGAGCCATCTGCGCCGGCGGTGACGATCGTCTCCGCGCCATTCATCGTAGCTTCGAACGCGATATGATTTCCTTCCGGCGAAACGGCCGGCCACGACGGATTTTGCGCGCTCTTGCCGTCGATGATCACCGTGAATGCAGCGTTCGGCGCGTTGCTCAGCGTACGCACCAGTGACTGCGTGCCGGTGGTCATCGACGCGTAAACGAGCGAGCCCTTCGGAGTCCACGTCGGCCAATTCGCGCCGGCATTCGTGTTCGTATAAATCGTGCGCGCGCCGCCGTTCGACGGATCGGCGCCGAGCACCGAGGTCTGCACGACGTTGTTTCCGTTGGCGTCGGCGACCTGCTGCCACGCCACGAAAATGAGTACTTTTCCATCCGGCGAAAGTTGCGGCTCGGTCTCGTCGACGCCATCCGAGGTCACGCGCGTGAGACCGGTGCCCGAGCCGGTTGCCGCCAGCGTGACCGGACCTGCTTGCGCGGGCTGCGGTTGTTGCTGCGTCTGATCGCCGTTCGGTTGGTTCGGCGTCTTCGGCTTTCGGTGACGATGACAACCGGTAACCGCCAACGTGGAGCCAAGAGCAACGAGGAGAAGAGACGCCTGAATGCGCATGCCCACTTCTCTACATGGGGCGTTACTTCGCGTCTTTCTTTTTCAGGTACTCGCCGAGCGCCGCGTAGCCACTGAGCCCACCTGCGCGCGGCCGAGGCGAAGGAATAGAGGCTGGCGGCAATGACTCGATGACGACAGGATCGTCCGAGACGAGAGACGCAAGCCGCCGCTCGGACGACAGCTTCACGATGTGCGTGAAACCACCAACGTAACGATTACCCATCAAAACAAGCGGAAAGCTCAATGCGCCATAGCGCGCGCAGAGGTCGTCCTGGGCTTGGCGGTCTTCGACGTGCTCGCGTCGAAAGGCGATATTCGCCTCGACGAGCAGGTCCTCGACCTGCTTGCAGAACATGCATCCTGTTCGCGTGTAAACGATGACCTCGCGCACCGATGTCCTCCCCTTCGCCCTTATTCTTCGAGCGGCACTCCGGAGGTTTCGGCCAGTCGGTTCATCAAGTTGTAGAATGCAACTGTCATGAGCAGCTCCATCGTAGCTTCGTCGCCGAGCAGGCCGCGCGCTTTTTTCACGAGCGCAGGGCTCGCCGAGATCTTCTCGGTCATCTCGTCGGCGATGTTCAGGACGACGAGCTCTTTGTCAGAGAAAATTCCGGAAGCAATTTGGCGGTCCGTGACCGCACCGATCTTTTTCTCGTCCATCCCGATCGACCGCATGATCGGACCGTGCATCCCTTTGCAGTAAACACATCCATTCAGCTCGGACGTTCGCATGACCGCGAGCTCTTTCAAATCCATCGGGAGCTTCCCGTCCATCGCGATGGCGCCGGCGAGACCTAGGAATGGCCCAAAGAGTTTTTCACTTCCGGCGATGACGCGCGCGAGATTCGGAACGCGGCCCATCGCTGCAGCAACATGGGTGTATTGTTCACGCAAATCGGGGCTGGCGGATTCATCGGAGACGAGCGGCATCTGGGCTTCACGAGTCATGAGCGGCACCCCTTGCTGGTTTTGAAACGGTGAGTTTTTTGAAAAACGAGAGCTCAAAAAAAAGCGGCGACGCGATTTTCGTTCGCGCCGCCGCCGATGTTTTCACAAACTACGTGTTCGTTAAAGGGTGTTGATGAACGCGACGATATTGTCCTGCTCTCGCGGCGAAAGCCGGTTGAAGCGATTGATCGAGTTCGTAGATTCACCGCCGTGCGCCAAAATCGCGGCTTTTGCGTCGTCGGTGCGGCCGTCGTGGAGATAAGCGTCCTTGAAACGGAAGCCCCACAGCGGCGTGGTTCGCCAATAATTTCCGCGAG
>JBDTFL010000630.1:0-6986 GCA_039937955.1 Polyangiaceae bacterium
GACTGCTGCACCTTGATCGACGAAGAAGTGTCGGACAAAGGCGGCATCTCCGGGCTCGCCATCAAGGCGGGCTACAAAGTAGTCAAAGGCGTGAAGCCTGGATTCGTGAAACAGGTCGTCATCGATCTGCTTCCGGAATTCGCAACGGCGCTCGATCCGATCTACGACGAAGCCAAAACCAAGGGGAAGCCGGTCGCCGACTTTTTCGCGGCCAACAGCGAGCGCGTTGCGGACGCCTTGCTCGCCATCACCGACGAAAAAGCGGCGAGGTCGAAGAGCGGCGTCGTCAAAGGCACATACGACAAGCTTCGCGGCACCGCGAAGAAGAACGTCGAAGCCGCAGTGCCGCGTCTCGGAAGAATGATCGAAAAGCACGCCAGCTGACGGTGCCGAATGCGTCGCCCTAGCACTGCGCTGTTGCTCCTGGCGAGCCTCGGATGCGTGCTTGCGGCGTTGGTGACCACGACGAGTCGCGCGGATTCTCCATCCGTCGAGATCGTCACGCCAAAAACGGCAGATGCCTCGGTTCTCGCGTGCGGTGAAGGTCTGACCGCGATCACGGATGATGCTTGTTTTGCGGCTCCGATCGGATCGAAGCCGGCACCGCTGATTCTCTATTTGCACGGCCTCTATCAACCCCAGGCGATGCGCGAGGAGCTCGATCGACAAGCGCGCGTCGCCAAGCATGCTGAGGCGCGCGGCTATGCGGTGCTCGCGTTGCACGGCCGACTCGGCATCTGCGACACGCGAGGCGATCATCTCGATTGGATTTGTTGGCCGAGCAACGAGCAGGTCGCGAGCCGCGCCGCTGAGGTCGTTGCGTCTTGGAAAGAGCCGCTGGCTTTTGCGCGTGCCCGTGTCGGCGCCGGCCGCACATACGTTCTCGGATTTTCGAACGGCGCGTACTTCGCTGGCCTACTCGCGGTCCGCGATCTGTTTCGGGCAGATGCGTACGTCGTCGCGCAAGGTGGGCCGGTCGAACCGGTGCGTGCGCTTGGCCATCGTGCGCCGATTTTGCTTTTGTCGACCGACGAGCAAGCGCCTCAAGTGCATGCGGAGATGGATCGCTTTGCAGCAGAGCTCGCGGCAGACGATTGGAGCTTCGTGCAAGAAGAGCGCTCTGGCGGGCATGAGCTGAACGATCAAGACATTGACGCCGCCCTGGATTTTTTCGATGTTCCATCACACGACGCATTGCATTAGCTCACGTTGAGCCGACCTACGCGTCGGCTCAAGAGCGTTGCATCACTTCCTGATCTGCCGCGTCCATCCTTGGCTCGGCTGCTGGTTTTCGCAGCACGCCGATGGATGTAGTCTCACTACTCCAAACTGACTTCCGCGAGGCGCGAATGAACAATCTCCGAATTAGCCGACGAACGACCTTGGTAGCGATGTTGGGTGCAGCCGCAGCACTGACCGTTGGCACCAGCGCCTTCGCGCTCGATCGCGGGACTGACGGCTACTTCCACACTGGCAGCGGCACGCGCGTGAAGCACGTCACGCTCCTCGGCAACTTCGACGTCTACGTCATCGGTCACGCCATGAAGGATTTGCCGCCAACGAAGTCGAAGCAGGCAGTCATCGACATCGACACCAGCAAATACTTCGCGTGGACCATGCTCCGCGCTGTCGACCAGGGAAAAATCCAGGACGCGCTTCGCGAGGCGTACCAAATGAATGGGTACGGCGACACGGCGAAGATCAACCAGGCGCTCAGCGTCTTCACCAGTGAGCTCGCTAAAGGCGGCTCCGTCCGCATCTCTTACGATTCGGGCACGAAGGCTACGACGTTCTCGGTCGGCGGCGGATCGTCGACGACGGTGCCGAGCATCGAGTTCATGAAGGCCACGTGGAGCATTTGGTTCGGCAAGATCGATCAACCGGCGCTCAGCGACCTACTCATCTCGAAGATCTAAATCTTCAAAATCAATCTACGGAGCGCAGGCATGCCTATCACGGGCGAGCTGATGCACGATGAGAGGTTTCATCAGGTACTCGTGCCCGCTGCAAATGCGGGCACGAGCGTTTTGTGCGGCCGCCAAATCTCCGCCTAGATCGAGCGCGAGCGCGAGGACGTAGAGATCCTGAAGGTCGGCGTCGTTCTCGATGTCGACGCGTTTCGCCGCTATTTTCGCGTGATTTCCATCGTTTTTACGAACCGCAAAAAACGCCTCGAGGACTGCCATGCCGTCGTGATCATTCTCGGCGAGCGCGAGCTCTTGGTACTCGTTCCGCGCGTCGTCTGCTTTGGAGTAAAGCGTAGAGCGATTTTCCGGAGGCGCCGCAATCGAAATTTCGAGATCGACGTATGCGCGATCCCAAAGCTCGTGCAGCTTCAATTTTTTCTTCGACGGCTCATCGATGGCGCTGCGATCGAGCGCGCCTTTCGCAGCGTCGACCTCGGTGAGCGCACCTTTCAAATCCCCGTCTGCCCAATGCAGCCATGTGAGCTCGTTGTGGATCCAAAACTCCATGTCGTCGTCGGTATGTTCCTTTGCTTCTGGAACGAGCGCCTCGAGCAGCGAAATCCCTTTCTTGAAATCTCCAGCGTCGGCGGCGGCAGTTGCCGCGTGATACGCATTCTTGTTGCGCGTCGCCAAGTCGAGCTGAGGCTCAGACGGTTTCTCCGGCTGACGCGTGATCGTCGACGAGGTTCGAGGAGGAGAATTTTGCTCGGCAGGCCCGCACGCGATCAGCGTGAGAGTTGCCGCCGCTACGGTGGATCGAAATCCGTGGTTCAGGAATCCGTGCATCCAAGGTGCAGTACCGCAATCGGCGCTCTCACGACAACGTTTGCGCGAGGCAGGGTGGGCGCGGTAACGCGACGCCAATCCAAAACATTTTTCGGCGTGCCGGACTTCGTCGATCGACGCGCGTTGTGATCGAACGATGAGATCCGGCGGCGCACCTACCGACAGCATCAACATGGTGAACCTCGCGAACGCAGCGATCGAAGCGATCGAAGCGATGGCCCGACGAGAAAAGGTCGGCGTATGGTCGGCGGAAGACATCCGCCATCGCCGTCGGGCACGCCACTCCGCCCGCATCCGGAGTCCACGTCGATGCCAGTGTCGACAACGCTCGAATCCGCGGAGGCCTCGATCGGAATCGGTGACGCATCTGACGAGGCATCGGCGCCGGCTGGTTGCGGATCACTTCCGCAAGCCGAGATGGTCGACGTGAGCAGTGTGAGAATGGAAGCGAGAGTCGCAATGCACATCGCAAGCCGATGGCCAGTGAAGCGTTCGCCCATCATCGGTCCGGACAGGCCTGTCGCTGCTCGCAGCTTCGGCACACTTCGGCGCGTACGAACCGCTGCATTTTATGGGGTTTCGTGACGGCACCCCCATTGCACATGGCGACGTCGTGAAACTCGACCGTCTTATTTTTGTCGTCCTTCTTTGTGCAGGCTGCGGCGGTTCATCGACCAGTGATCTCGGCGATCAAGACGCAGCAACGTCGTCAGACGCATCATCCGCGGACGGATCGATCTCCGACGCGTCGCGAACATCCGATGGAGGACCCTTCGCATGCGGCTCGACGTCATGCGCGAACGACGCGTACTGCATTCATCCGTGCTGTGGCGGTGTCCGGCCGCTGTGCGTCGACCTCGACGACGCGGGCGCTTGTCCGGTTGGAACGAGCAACGAGCCGTCGGCCTGTGAAGGGTCCAGTGCAACCGCCGTTTGCGCGCCGGGTCCATGCATTCCCGCTCCTCCGTTTTGCGCGTCCACTGCAACCTGCGGTGGTGAGTCGGTCGAGCCGGGCACCGATAGTCGCAACGTGTCTTGTTTGTGCGAGTAATCACGCTGCTCGTTCAGGGGATCGCGGCGCCGTCAACACCGAGAGATCTGCGGCGGTTGGCGGCAAATTTTGGTCGCCTGCCACCAGGAGATCCAAGAGCTCCAGCCGCGACGCTACGTCGAGAGACGAGAGCTCGCTCGTGTGCGCAGCATCCCAGCGACACGTACCGCACCATCCAGCGCTCACGCGAATGACGAGCAAATGCGATTGCGCTGCGCATGGCTCGAAGTAGTCAGCGAGCGACAATTTTTTTGGCGTGCCGCTCGCGTCGAAAGAATCGAACGACATGTTCGGAAGCGTTCCGGAAATTCCAATGGTCGGAGTCGGGGTGGGGTAAGCGACCGTCGGCTTTCCGTTTGCGCAATACGGCGTGTCGTTCGGCAGAGCGGTTTCCGCTTCCACCGCGGCGTCGTTGCTTGCGACGATCGCTCGCGACGAATCGTCTCCGATGCACGCGACCGACAGAAAAATACCGAACGCGATCGGCAGCAGAAAACAAGCTACGCCGGCGTTTCGAAGGCTCGTCGTCAAGCGACCTTTCACTGGGCCGATCGTGCGCGCAAAATGGATTTCGCCAAGCTCGCGGCGAGGATGCCAGCAGCAAGCCCACCAAGCAACCCGACCGCTTCGCCCGCAAGAAGTGTCGCGCATTTCACGACCGCGATCGACGCGATACCAAGAATCATTCCCGCTGCGGTACGCGACCACGAAGCTTTTCCAAATGGAACAGCAGCCGCCAGAAAAATGCCGACTGCTCCGCCCGCGGCGAGACACAGTCCGGGCATGGTGCAGCAGGCCGTTCCTATGTTCGGCATTGCACCCGGCGCGCAACACGGCCTGAGGATCGACATCGGAAGGAGCAACGTCACGACGCCACCGAGCAGACCGAAGACCGAACCGCGCAAAAATTCGCCGCCTCGCCAATGCGCGAAAGTCCACGCAAGAATCGCGAGCGGCAACAGCATGAGCGCAGAGCGGCCCGAGGTGAAGAGCGCGATGAATGCGATCGGCACCGCGAGAAGTAGGGCTCTCCACGCCGACGAACGCAGACGACCGAGCTCATACGACCGACGCGCGCGCGCGAGATGCCCAGAAATCTCCAACGTCGTCTCAACGAACATCACGACCTCCGAGAAGTAGGCGAAGCTTGGCGTAAGCTCGCGACACGCGTTTTCGAAATGTCGCCGCGCTCAAAGTCGGAAGCGGAGCGCGCCCGAGCACGGCGTTGATTGCCTGAGCGCCATCGTGATCGAGCTCTTCGATCGCCAGATCGAGCGCGCGTTCGAGCTCGCGGGTGACAAGCTGCGACTCTGTATCCTCTTCATCGATCGCCTTGTTTTGTGGCACTTCGTCGAGATCGGTCAAGCGCGCATGGTACCGACGGCTCGACTGAATTTCGTTCGCGACGATTGCGTAGAACCAGGGAAGGCAAGGTCGACCCGGAGTGAACTCGCTCGCGCGCGAAAAAATCTTGAGCAACGCGTTTTGGGCGACATCCTTGGCTTCGCTTTCACCCAGCCGCGCGCGCGCGAGACGAACGGCACGGGGTCGAAGCGCGAGATATAGCGGCTCGAATGCGGACCGATCGCCGCACGCGAGCTGGCTCATCAACTGATCGAGCTCCGCTTCACGCACCGTCGATCGGAGTTCGAGCTACTGCTTGGCCTTGTGATGGCAGCACGCAGCGCCGGGATGGCAGCATGGCGAGCCAGGCGCACAGCAATCGGCCTCCATGTAGCGATTCGCGGCGAACCCGCCGGCGGTGCCGATCACGAAAAGCGTGGCGAGAACGGGACCTCGGCTGACACGGGCTTTGAGCTTCTGAAATGCGTTCATACTCGTTACTAGCGCGAAGTCGGGAATGTGTGACCGCCGACCGCCGACTCAATAGTCGCGCGCTGAAAGCTTGGAACGCAAATCAGGGAAAATTCGCCGAGAAATCAGGGTGGGCCATGACAGACTTGAACTGTCAGCCAACGGATTAAGAGTCCGCTGCTCTACCAATTGAGCTAATGGCCCGCCGCTCCTGAATGAAAAAGAGAGCGACGCGTGTCTATCGAGCGCAGCGTAAGGTGTCAAGACACGCACCGCCATGACGACGACGATTCGGGCCCCTGCGGCATATGCGGCCGCACTTTCAGCGAGCTTCGCCATCGGTTTGGGGATTGCGATTTCCAACGGCGCGTACTCGGTTCCGGCCGCCGTGTGCATCGGATCAGCGCTCGTCATCCTCGGAGCGCGCTGGTTTTCGCGGATTCGCGGCAAAGAACCCGACGCGGGCGATCGCGATTTTCGTGCGGTCCTCCTATTCGCGGCATGCGGCGCGCTGACGCTCGCGTGGGTCGCGGTCAACGACGAGCGCCTCGTGCTCTACGCCACGCGCGGCTGGCGTGTGACCGAGGCATCACTCTTGGCGTTGGCGGCGATCGTCACTACGTACGTCTCGTCGATCCTGAGCGGCAAAGCGGAGGTGAAGTGGCTCCGCAACGCGCGCTTCATTCTGATTTTGTCGTGCGTGCTCACCGGCGGCATCGACGCGATTCGATCCTCGCCGCATCCCGACGTCGACGTTTGGGTTTTGGAGCAACAAGGCGCGGACGTTTTGGCGCGCGCACAAAATCCGTACACACGCGTTTCCGTGCAAAATACGGCTCCCGGACACGTGGGGCCCAACGTGCCGTACGTGTACACGCCGCTCCAATTGTTCGTGACCCTGCCCGCGAAGAAGATCGCCGGTGACGTGCGCTACGCGATGCTTCTGTCGGTGCTGATCGCCGGTTGCGCGATGCGTTTTCTCGCGCGACGAACGCTCGAAGATGCGCCGAGCTTCGCGGAAGACGCACCGGCGCTTTTTTATTTTTTGACGCCGAAATTATTTTTCGTGATTGAGCAAGCGTGGACCGAGCCCATCAGCGTCATGTTCGCAACGCTCGCCGTTGCTGCGCACGTTGGAAAAAAACCGCTGCTTGCGGCGATCTTGTTCGGGCTCTTGTTTGCGACGAAGCAAACGATGATTTGGGTCGTACCAATCGCGTGGTTCGTCGTCGGCTTGCGTCCTTGGCAAGCGGCGACCGCGCTTGCAACGGCTGGCGCGACCGCGCTGCCGTTCATGGTCTCGAATTTTCACGCGATGAAATATGCGCTGTTCGATTTTCAAAATTTGCTACCGCCCCGCAAAGACG
>JBDTFL010000631.1:0-15679 GCA_039937955.1 Polyangiaceae bacterium
GCCAGCGCGGGATCTTTTCCGAGGTCGACCCCCACGAACGGGAGCGTCGCACTCCCGTCGAGATCGCAACCGCCGAGCGCGGTCGACGAATAATCGCTCGCGGCAATGAGCGCGTCGTAGCCCGATCCACAGGCCGCAGCGCCATCGACCGAGCTCGACGACGAGCATGCGAACGCACAAAGCGCGAGCGAGCAAGCTCCGAGCATCGAGATCACCGCGTAACGCACGGCGCGCATCCTACTCGATCGCGCAGCGCGAAATCCTGCGTGATTTTCGGGTTATTTCAGATGTTGTGGGTCGAGCAACGTGCCATCGGGCTTGAGCCCAGCCGCTTTCCAACGCGCTTCTTCGTTCGGCTCGTCGGGCAGCTTCGGTGCGGTGATGTCTCGAATCGTCACCTGACTGCCGCGTCCTGCGAAGGGCCCGTCATTGGCGGTCGTCACCTCGATTCGGAGCAGCCGATTTGGATCTGCAGCCGCGTGAACCGAGTCGAAAATCGCGCCGCGATCGCCGGTCGTTACTTTTCCTCCTTGAACCCGCGTCGAAAAATAACGCGCGACTGCCGCTCGGCCTGGTTCACCCGACGCGTAGCCGACATCGACGAACTGGCGCTCCACCACGAGCTCACGCGGGAGCGGCACGCCGAACATTTTCTCGGAGCCTTCCACCAATTCACCCGGTGCCAGATGATCGACCGGCGCCACCGACGCGATCGCATTTGGAGTCGGCGCGAGGTCGTCGCTGGCCTCGTCTTTGTGACAGCCGTTTACGCCAACGCCGAGCGCGCCCGCAACTGCGCCCAACCTTGCAAAGCGCAGGAGCGAAAAACGCAAAACGGCTATTCGACGACGGCTGCCCATGAATCCACGCTGGTCACCGTAGCAGGACGCGGGAGGGCCACTTGAACACTGAGCGGTTGGCCACTCGCGTTCTGACCACCCACTTGCGCGAAGAGCGAAGGGGAGCCGGCGTTGACGTTCTGAGCGAGATAGTGCGTCGCGCCAGGCACGTACGAATCGTTCACGCCGACCGACGTGTCCGAGCACGTGGGCGTGATGTTGATCGAGACGCCGGGGATGATTTTTCCGGCGAACGGCGAGCTCGAGCTGCCGTTGGTGGGGTCGACGAAATCAGGAATTGGCGCCACACCGCTCGGATTGAGACGCGGCAAACCGCCGAGCGAAAGCGAGCTCGAGTCTTTCGCAATTTCGAAATCACGACCGTAGAGCGTCGGCGCGCCGAGCGTACAAACCGCAGTATTTGCCGGCGCAGAGAAGGTCGCGAAATACAAGGTCTCGTCGAACACCGCCATCGGACCCGACACACGCTGACCATTGATGAAGCGCAAAAACCAATTCACATTTCCGCGCAGCGAGCTCACGCCGCTGGTCGACGAGAGCTTCTCGGTCACCGAGTAAACGAAGTTGGTGCCCGCTGCCGTATAGGTCTCCTGATCACCGGTTGCAAAGGAGACCACCACGTTACCGACGCCATCGATCGCCACCGTCGGCGGCACCGAAATCGGCTGACCATCCTTGTAAGGAGTTGCCGTGATGACGTTCGGGTCCGTGTTGTACGAATCGACGAAGAGCGAGCCCGTCCACAGGTCCGGATTCTGATTGGTCAAATCGAAACGCCACATGGTGCCGTCCGCATCACCCACGTAGGCGCGTTGCGCGATAGCACCCACGTCGGTCGGATAAACGACGGGAACGCCGGTCATCGGAGAATCGAGCGGAGTGGGACGCAGCTTGCTCGCGGAAATGATCGCAGCCGGCGCATCGGACGTGCGCATGAACGTGCGGATGATTTCGCCCGTATCGAGTCGCACGATCGAAACCGAGCGACCATTGCCACTCCAACACTGAACCTGCGTGCGCGCCGGAAACGTGTTGTTCGGCGGAGCGGCAAGGCTGGCGGTCGAGAGTGGTGCATCGCTCGTGTCCGTATCACGATTACATGCCGTGTTCGTCGTCGGCGAGCCGTCGGTGCCGCCCGGAAGAATCGCGACACCGATTTCGTGCGCGCCCGAGCCATCCCCCAAATCCGCAAAAATCGTGGTGATCGCGGGCGTCGACGAATGTTGACCGAAGATCTGCTTTCCCGTTCCCGGCGGCACGCTCGTCAGCTGCCAACGAAATTGCGGAGCCCCACCACCAAGCACCGGCGTTCGTTGATCTGGGTCCGTGATGTCGATCGCGTAATAGCCTTGTGCGCCCGAGCCATAACCAGCGACGAGCATCGTGTGCCAACGTGTCGGGTCACCAATTTGCGCCGCCGTTCGATCCCAAACGACATCCTTCACGACCGGCGGACCATCCAGCATCAGCGCGTGCCCTGCCGGATACACCGACAAAAGCTTCGGCATGACGGCCGGCGGGAACAGCGCCCACATTTCGTTGTTCTGTTGCGCGGCGACTCCCGTGTTGAACGCGTGGAGCATTCCATCGTTGGTCGCCGCATAGAGAACAGTCGGACGATGCGCGTATGTCGATGCAAACGATTCGTAGGTCCCATCACGAATGACTGCGTTCGGCGGACCGATGATGGTCGGCGTCGCGTGAAAAATATCTCCGAACGCATTTCCCGAGCGCGACTTGAACGCCGTGAACGTCGCGTCCGGCATCGCGTCGGTCGTCGGGCTGGCCACCGCGAAATTGATCGCGAGCTTCTTGCACGAATCGGCGGTCAGAAATTCCGTGTTGGTGAGGTTCGGACAGCTCGTTGCATTGATCTGCAACGCGGCCGGCGTGAGCGTCGTGATCGCCGTCGTCGCGTCGGTGGGCGCGAGGATCGTTCCGCCATAAGATCCGAGACCATCCGAGCCAGTGGCGAACGGACGAATCGTCGCCGTCGCGTCGGTGCTGCCCGCCACGGTTGCCGGCTGAATCACCGAAAATTGCCGTGCGGCGTAAGGTCCGCCAGCGCCGTTGTTCAAATTTTTCGAAAAGTCGTCGCCCTGCGTCGCGTCCGGTACCGGTTGCGTGAGCGTCTGTGTCGAGTCGCAAACATAACGTTGGCGCGTGACATCCCCGCTCCACGTCTGACCGACCAGCGGTTGGAACGACGCGAGATAAACCGAGCCGTTCGTGATCGGACTGTTCGGATCGGGGTTCGATGCGACGTTCGGCGAGTACGACGGCACGGTGCGCGCGGTCGTGTTCTTCGCGATCTTGGAGATGATGACGTTGAGCGCATTGAGCAAGTCATCCTGGGTCTTCACGAAGAACGCCGACTGCGTTCCGCCGGAGCCGGAGAACGCGACTTTTTCGAGCGAGCAACACGATCCGTAAAGTGCTTGTTTGGTCGGGTCCGCGCAGATCGCCGCGAATTGCGTGGGCGTTGCGGCGAGCGTCGAGCAGTCCACCGGCGTGGAGTCATTGATGGTGTTGACGTTGAAGCCGACGACATACGTGATCACGCGGTGACCGCTGATATGTCCGTCATTTCCCGCATAGAGCTGCGCGGCAATGTCCTCCGGCAATCCGTACGGACAATGCCCGAGTGGGTTGTCACCTTCCGGTGTGCAATACGGACGAAGATCCAAGTTGGGCGCGCCGTCGGTGAGCAAAATGGCGTACTCGTCGCGGCAATTTCCTTCGACGTACGCGTCAGTGGACTGCGGGCCCGTCGTGTCGGCCCAATAATAATTTTTCAGATCTTGGAGCATCGCCGCAGTGGGCGTCGCCCCGTACGGCCGCATCGCATTGATGACGAGCTGAATGTTGTCGTTCGCCTGCTCCACTTGCGCGACCGTCGCGTTCGGGTCGGACGGCAGCGGCATCAAGCGACCTTCCCACGGAGGCGCCGCCGGATTTTTCGCGCCGACCTCATAGAGCGAGTCCGTGAGACAGTTGATCGGGTGCCCGGTGAACGTGCTGGCCGTTCCCGTGTCCCATCCCGGAAAGTAGCTCCACATTCCGACGAAGGGCGCGAGCGTATTTACCGTGGGCGCCGAGCCCGTGGTGACGCCGGTGCCGCTAGCCGGATCGGAGTCAAAAGTCATCAAACCGAATCGCAAAATGTCGCGCGCGCTGTCGAGCGCACCGTCCGCCACTTGCGTGTATGCGCATCCGGCCAAGCCAGTGGTGTAGTCGCGCGTGACGATCGAGGTCGCCGCGCTGAAGTCCGTGGCGAGGCCACCGGCGCCGCCGCTCGCAGTCGACAATCCGGGCAATTTACCGGGTGTTACGACGCACGTGCCGGAGGCAGGGCGGTGATAGCCCAAGTAGTAATCGTAGTCGTATGGTTTGACGCCCGCGATACCGTACTCGTTTTGAAAGGTGGCTCCGGTACGTGCTTGCGTGACGCAGCTGTATTTCACTCCGGCGGGTCCGCTGATTTCACCGGTGAGCGCTTGCACTGCAGTTCCCCACCGATTCGCGAGCGACGACGTTCCGAGCGTGCACT
The DNA here is from genome assembly GCA_039937955.1 of Polyangiaceae bacterium. Lineage (GTDB taxonomy): Bacteria > Myxococcota_A > Polyangia > Polyangiales > Polyangiaceae > JAICXU01. The sequence goes on from JBDTFL010000631.1 coordinate 4,411, forward strand.
TCGACGTCGCGTTCGCGTCTGGGTCGGTGCCATCAGCCATCATCTCCATCGACCCCGACGAGTCGAGAAGAAGCATCACGTTCGGCAACGGCGGATTGACGTCGGTTTGCTGCGCGCGCGACGCATGCGCGGAGAGCAGGCTCGCACCGAACGCACCCAACGCGAGCGCGCTTCTTACTGCAAGGCGTCTGGACGCCTGCGCGTAGCTCGGCTTGCACACTTTCGAATGTGTGTACTTTGCATGCATCTGGATTTGGCTCCTCATTGCGTCTGCGGATTGCTCTTCTGGAATCATTGCGTGCACCGAATCGGGCCGGCCGTGATGTGCGCGCGCGCAACCTCGACCCCTTCGCTGCCGTAAACCTGAAGACCGGTGCCGCTTGCGGGTTGCGTGAGACCGACCGACGTCAACGTGAACTGCGCAAAACAAAGACCGAGCTTCATGTCGTAACCAGGCGGCGGCTGCGTTTGCGCGGGGTCGGTGAGCTCGACGAAAAAGTCGCCGTTGATCGCCGTGCTGCCGAGACCGTTCGGCGGGACCGCGCCTTGCGCCGACGAGAGCCACGCTTGATTGAGCTCACCCGAGCCCATGCGCCGACACGCTTTCACGGTGTTCGGAATCAGCGGATCATTCGGGTCCACTCCGGGCAGCGAGACGCAGGACTTGTCACGACGCGCCGGATCCATCATGAGGCCGAGATAGAGCTGCGCGGTCGTTGGGTTCACGTTCTCGGCGGCACCGAGCACGCCGTATTCGGACAAATAGTGAGACTGCGTATTTTGACGCTCGAAGCCCGCGGTCTTCATCTCGTTCGACGTCGACGCGAGCGCATAGAGACCGAGCGACGCGAGCACCGCCAGCGTCATCGCCACGATGAAGATGACCGCGCCGTCTTCGTGCTGCCGACGCGCGGCGCGAAAGAGAGCCAAATTCACGGTATTTTGTGAATCAAACCGACGAGCGTGGACGCGTATAAGGTGGGTGCCCATCAGTAGAACGACCTTTGCTGATTCGGGAGCGAGACCTCGGTGGTGAGCGTCCGCATGCGCGCGAAGTCTTTCGAGTCGGCCGACGAAATGCACCCGCCGGCCTTCGTGCAGTAACGCATTTGATATCCGTCGGGTGCCGACAACGGCTCGCCGCGATCGCCGAACGGTGAGCGCGTCGACAACCGAATTCGCACCGAACGAATGCGCTGCGGTTGCGTAGCTGCCGTCTCTGTAGGCGGAGCGAGCGCTGCATTTTGCGCGTCGTCGAAATTGTACGCGACCATCACCGGCGCCGGCAGAAGGCCGGTGTAGGTGCCGACGTCCGCCGTGAACGCGAATTTCAAATCCACTGCGTACTCGGCGATCAGCTCCGGATCGCCGACGACGTTGTTTCCGGCATCCACCCACTCGCGCACGAGATCGTATTTGTCGGGCTGACCCGCCCCCGGATCGAGCGGCGCGTATTTCGGAAACGTCGCGGCGGGAAGCTGTCGGATCTCCCAACGAACGGTCTGCACCGGATTGATCGTGAGGCGGCCGTCGACGAAACCGTATTGCGTGATGTCGACCGGTGTCGTCGGATCGATCTCGACGAAAGGGGTCGGGCCCGCGAGGCCGGCACCACAAACGAGCACGTATTGGAAACGACCGAGGTCGTCCGCGATGCGCGCCATGAACTCTTTGCCGGCGACCGGCGTGAACATCTGCGCAAGAGACGTCGCTGGGTTGGGGCTCGTGGCGACGCGGTACCAAGCCGCCGACACCACCGCCAAATTGAACGACTGCCCTCCGCACAGAGTGCCGGTGGTCACGCTCTGCACGGCGTACTGATCGGTCGACGTGAAATTTCCGGTCAGCCAAATCGCGTCTGCCGCAAACGTGTTGCCGACGCTTTGAGACAACGGCGTCGGCGTCCCGACAATCGTGTTCTTCGGATCGAGCTTGATTCCCGCCAAATTCGCGAGCCCCGCAGGCGCGCCAGTCGGAACTTTCGTGAGCGATTGCGCCGCGACGAGCGGCACGAACAGATCCGCCTGCACGTTGCCGCTCGCCATGAACGATGCGCGCTCCACGTCTTGGCGCACGCGATCGATCGCGAGACGCAGTGACATCTCAGCGCTCGCGGCACGCTGCTCTTCGTAAAAAGTCTGCGTCGCGCTTTTCGAGAGGCTCACCACCGCGAGCGACACGATGAGACCGGCGACCAGCGACACGAGCAGCTCGACGAGCGTGAACCCGCCGCTGTTTCGGAGAGCATTTCGACGAAGCATTTTTTGTTTTGCGCGCGTCATGGCGAAGGATTTCTCCGGATCGCCGTGACGCCGTAGACGAAGTGGTATTTCGCGATCGTTGCGGGGAGCAATTCCCATCCGGCCGGCGGATCGTTCGTGCAGTCTCCGCCCATCGAGCCGGTTCCTCGCGGCCAAAACACGCGAACGTCAGCGCGGATCAAATCGTTCGTGACCAGCCACGAGAGCCGCACTTGCGTGCAGAACACGACCGGCGTGGCGGCGACCGTGACGTCGCGGCCGAGCAGATCGAACTGCGGCATGAGCGGAACGGGGTCGCCTTCACGCGCGATCGGAAGTCGCCAGCTCGCGTTGGTCGGATCCGGATCGACGATCGCCAACAGGGTCGCGTTCGCAACGCGGTTGTCGCCCGCGACCAACGGATTGCGCGTGTTCGGAAGCGTCCACATCATCGAGTCGCGACGAAGGCGTTCGGTCCATTCGCGCAAAATGCCATTTGCAACGTCGAGCCTTCGCGCGTCGTAGTTCCCGTCGATCGCCGTCGTCTGCATCGCAATGACGCCCGCGGTTCCGATCGCGAGAACGGTGAGCGAGAGCATGACCTCGATCGCCGTGAAGCCGCGCGCCGCTTTTTTTGCGGTGATTCGTCTCGCGGTCCGCTTCATGGTCCAACCAGCGTGGAGGACGACAGCATGCGCGTGACGCCGTTCGGTGGGACGAGCACCGAGCGAACCAAGCCGATCGGACCGCCTGCGTTCGTGCGCGCGACCTGGATTTGCAGCGACGCGCTCATCGGAGCCGCGGCGTCGAACATCCCGAGCTGAACGTTTCCACCGTCGAGCAAATAGGTGCGTCCGAGCGGCGTGAAGCACAAATACGCCGTAGTCTCCGCCGCCAATGCGCCGCTCGACGTCGAGTAGATCGTCGTCGCGATGCCGTTGGTCGTTTCGAACGGGCCGTTAATGTTCACTTGCCGAAACTGCTGCGCGCTCTGGGCTGCGCCGCTCGTGTTGTCGTTGAGCGCCCAATTGGTCGGCGCGCGACATGAGCTCAGCGGAAGGCTGTTCTGTCCACCGATGATCCCCGGATTCGGCTGCACTGCTTCGTAGGCCGTGAAGGTTCCGGTCGACGAATCCATCGCCACCATGACCGCCGCTCCGCGACCGATCGCGTGCGTGCGTGCTTCGCGGAACAGATCGTTGAGCGCGTTGGCGTCACCATAGACGTGCTCGTCGATCGACATCCCAAGCATCGACGGCAGCGCGAGCGCCGATAATATTCCGATCAGAATGACCACGGTCATCAGCTCGATCAGCGTGAAGCCGCGCTCCTGCTGCACGCGTCGCCGCAAGACGAGCTTGGGCGAGCCGGGAGCTTTTGGGCGCAAGAGCATCGGAAGGGGAAAAGCAAGGCGCGTACCTTTTTTCCAGATCGAAATTCGTTCGAATTTACGGCAAAAAACCGGTGTCTGCCGCTTTCACCATGGTGAAACGATTGCGGCGCTCCGCAAAAGGTGCAGAGCACTTCGACAAAGAGGGCGCCACCCTATGGAGTGGTGGTAGAGCAGCGCCATGCGCTCGTTCGTCGTCGTTTCTTCGTTGGCGATCTGTTCGATTTTGGGATGCACCAAACCGGACGCAGGCTCAACGCCTCCGCCGCCGCCTCCACCGATCGCGTCGGGTGGTGGTGCTGCCGTTTGCGCATCGGGCGGAGGAACCGACACCGACGCCGTGAGCGCACCGTTTTTCCCGAGGACGATAGGTGCATACTGCATCGATCCACAGGGCGACATCAAAACCTACGGCGAGCAAGGCAAGCTCACCATGGACGACGTCTGCACGACCGCGTTCGACGGCGAGTGCGAGGTCTACAAACAATTCGGATTGAAACGCGTCGTCGCGCTTCGTTACGTGAACGGCAACGGCGGCAGCGTCGAGATCAATCTGTCGCGCTTTGCGAACGACGACGGCGCATTCGGCATGTACACGAAGCGCGTCGTGGCTGACGGCGATCCGACCGACTCACATGCGCCGCGCCCCATCGACGCATCCGGCGCAGGCGCGATGGGCAGCGGCCGCGGTTACGCGTGGCGCGGATCGTATTTGGTAGAGCTCACGTATTTGAACGAGACCGAAACGCCGCAAGCGATGATCGCGTCGAGCGAGCAGATTCTGCCGACGGTCGCGAAGGTCATCAGCGAGAAGCTTCCCGGCGCAACGGACAAACCGATTTCGGCGCGTGCGCTCTCGACCACGAATCTGATCCCCAACGGAATCGCTTATTTTCCCCAGGATCCGCTGCAGCTCGGAAAAATCGGTGCAGGCGCGATCGGCTATTACAAAGATGGCACCAAGCGCTATCGCATGCTCGCCGTGCAAGAGGCCGATGTCGATTCGGCGAAAGATGCGATGAAGACGATCCGCGGTCGCGCCGGCGTGCTTCCGATTGCCGCGCTCGGTGACGAGGCCGTGCTCATCGCCATCAAAGATCCGCCCGACGCGACGACGAAGGTCGAATGGGTGATCGCGCGCAAAGGTGCGCTCATCGCCGGCGTTGGTGGCGAGCCACTGACCGATTCGGATGCGACGACGAAAGTGACGAAGGACGACAAGGTCTCGCACTTGCGAGCGTGGCTCAACTCGTCGCCCGCTCCCGCGCCAGCCTCTTCGAAGTAACCTCTAGACGCCTGCGCGTCGCTCGGCTCTCCTTTTCGAGCGCGATTTCTCTACTGAGCACCGGACCGAGCGCGCGTCGCTCGAAGCAATCGTTCGGCAGCGCGCGCTTTTTGCGGATCAATTTCGTCTCGCTGATGAAGCGCGTCGTCACCGGATCGTGGTAGCCGCTCGCTTGCGGAAGACCGGGCATCTCCGCGCGATAGTGACGAACGATGCGCGCCATCAAAACTTCGCGTGCCCATTTTCCGACGAGCGAAGCCATGCCCACCAGCAAATGCGATGCGTCGGCGTCGCGCACGAATGCGATTCGGCCGACGTCGGGAAATTGATACTCGCTGCGCGCGCGGCCCTCTTCGACGACGGCATGCAAGCGACTCGAGAGCGGTCCGAATTGATCGCCGTAGCGGTTGAGCCCGCCGACCTTGCCGCAAATCGCGACGACGTTTTCGTTCACCGCGGCGCGCGCAGAAATTACGAGGCGCTCCATGGCGTGCAAATCGACGTGAAAACGGCTCAATTTGCGATTGATGGCGTCGTTCAATCGTTCGCTGCAGATGATGCTGATCTCGACGCGCGAAATTTCGATCCCCTTGGCTGCGAGCTTGTCGAGGTCGTGCGCGACGGCGTCGAGCATCGGTGATTCGGCAGAAAATATTTCGTCGGCACGCCAACATTGCGCTTCGTGATCGGTAGGACAACGCGCGCGAAGCTCCTGCGAAGAATCAATGCAGAGCGCATGTAACAAGTCGTCGGGTGCTTTCGCCGTTGCGCCACTCACGCGCGAATGCAGTGTGCGCGCCCACGCTTCACCGAGCCCGACGTCGCCGTGCGAAACCAAATCTTTCGAGTCGCCCAAACGCGCGGCCATCGATTTGGTCGGTTTTTTTTGCGCGGCCTTTGCGCCACTCTCCGTGCAGCGTGCAGAGATCGCGGTCACCAGAAGCGGACCCAATCGCGGGCCGAGGCCATTTTCGTCAACGCCTACCAGGATCATCGCGCAATCCGCACCTTGCCCGGTCGCGCATTCGTCAGCAAGCCAACAAATCTTGTCCGACCAAGCTCACGAGCGTTGACGTTCCTCGCTGAGATGCTTACGGTCTTTCGCCCTGAAATCCCGCATCCGGGGAGGTGCCCACAAGTGAACAAGACTCAGCTCAAAAAGTTCAAATCGCTGCTCACAGAGAAGCGCGACGAAATCGTCAAAAAGGCGAAGTTGACGCTCGAGCAAGACATGACGCTCGACACCGATGATTTGCCTGACGAGATGGACCTCGCCTCGAGCGAGTACCTGCAGTCGTTCACGTTCCGTCTTCGTGGTCGCGAGAAGGTTTTTTTGGAGAAAATCCAAAAAGCACTCTTGAAGATCGAGGACGGATCGTTCGGTACGTGCGAGGAGTGCGGCGAAGAAATTTCGCTCAAGCGCCTCGAGGCCCGTCCCGAAACGAACCTCTGCATTCGTTGCAAAGAGGATCAGGAGCGCCGCGAAAAAGATTATTCCTGAGATCAGCCGCCGTTTGAATGCCCTGTGACGGCAATCTCCGCCGTGAACAAAGGAGGCGGTCGCTCGGGTCATGTGACCGAAGGGAATGCCTGCGTGCCACTTGCGCGCAGGCCTCGCGCCCTTCGAATTACGTAGCTTGGGCGGTGTGCTTTCGCGGCGGAAGGGGCACGTGCTCAGTGCTCGCACGGTCGAGCACGTCCTTCAAGTAGTGGCCGGTATGCGAACGCTTGCATTCTACAACTTGTTCCGGCGTGCCCATCACGACGACCTCGCCGCCGCCTTCGCCGCCTTCGGGTCCGAGATCGATCACCCAGTCCGCGCACGCAACGACGTCCAAATTGTGCTCGATGACGACGACGGTGTTTCCTTGATCGCGAAGGTCGAGCATCGCAGCGAGCAATGCTTCGATGTCGGTGAAGTGCAAGCCCGTGGTCGGCTCGTCGAGCACATATAAAGTGCGCCCAGTCGCTTTTCGAGCCAATTCCCGCGCTAATTTCACGCGTTGCGCTTCACCGCCCGACAACGTGGTCGCCGGTTGGCCGAGCGTGAGATAGCCGAGGCCGACGCGTTTCATGGCGTCGAGTCGTTCGCGCAATCGGGGAACGGCATCGAACTTCTGTGACGCTTCTTCGACGGTGAGCTCGAGCGCGTCGCTGATCGAAAGTCCGTTGTAGAGAATTTCGAGGGTCTCGCGGTTGTAGCGTTTGCCGCCGCACGCGTCGCAAGTGACGAAGACGTCGGGCAAAAAATGCATCTCGACGCGCAAGACGCCGTCACCTTGGCAAGCTTCGCAGCGACCGCCTTTGACGTTGAACGAAAACCTTCCGGCTTTGTATCCGCGTGCGCGTGCCTCGGGTCGGCCGGCGTAGAGCTCGCGCAAATATCCGAAGACGCCGGTGTACGTTGCGGGGTTCGATCGAGGTGTGCGGCCGATCGGCGCTTGGTCGATCGAGATGACTTTGTCGATGTGCGAGAGCCCTTGCACGCTGTCGCATTCGCCGATCGGCGCGCCGGCTGAATACAATTCTGCGCGAGCCGCAGGTAGCAAGGTGTCGACGATCAAGCTTGATTTCCCGCTGCCTGAGACTCCAGTGATGCACGTGAAGAGGCCGGTCGGAATGTCGATGCTGACGTTTCGTAAGTTGTGCGCACGAGCACCAACCACTTTCACCGAGGTCTTGCCGCGAGGCTTGCGTACCTTCGGGACGGGCAATCTTTTTTTGCCGGAGAGGTAGGGGCCGGTGATCGATCTCGGGTCCGCCATCAATTCTTGCGGCGTGCCTTCGCACAAGATGGTGCCGCCGTGCACGCCGGCGCCGGGTCCCATGTCGACGACGTGGTCGGAGGCGAGGATCGCTTCGCGATCGTGCTCGACGACGATGACGGTGTTGCCGAGATCACGAAGACGCTTTTGCGCTTCGATGAGGCGAGCGTTGTCACGCGCATGAAGGCCGACGCTCGGCTCGTCCAAAACATAAAGGACGCCGACGAGCGCTGCGCCGATCTGTGTGGCGAGTCTGATGCGCTGTCCTTCACCCGACGACAAAGTCTGTGCGCTGCGATCCAGAGCCAAATAATCGAGCCCCACATCGATCAAAAATCCGAGACGCGCACCGACCGCTTTGAGCAGCGGCTCTGCAATGGCGCGATCGCGTCCCGTGAAATTGCTCGAGTCGTCTTTCGCGTCGCTCAATGTTTCGACGAGCGTTCGCAAATGACGAAGGTGCATGCTGCCGAGCACCGAAATATCTTTGCCAGCGATTTTGACGGCGAGTGCTTCGGGCCTGAGTCGTCTTCCTTTGCACGCGTCGCACGTGCGCGTGACGACGAAGCGTCCGAGCTCGTCGTCGCCGACGCCACCTTCGCTTGCGTCGGGGTCGTCGTCGTTCGTTTCGCCTTCGGTGCCGCCGGATGCGAGGCGTGCCTCGAGTCGTGGAACGATGCCCTCGTAAGCCTTCTTTTTCCCTGCTTTTGCTGAGCCCTTTGCATTCGGTCGCGCGGTGCCGAACAAAATTGCCTGGCGCATTTCTTCGGGCAGCTTGCTCCACGCGGTGTCGGGATCGACGCCGATCGCGGTAACCGCACGCGACAATTCGGTGGCGAGCGCGACCGACGCGCGGCGTCCCCAAGCGAGCACGACGCCTTCGCGTAGCGATCTTTTTTGTTCGCCGATGACGCGTTCGGGATCGACGACGTCGCGTGATCCCAAACCGTCGCATGCGGGACAAGCGCCGTGCGGTCCGTTGAACGAGAACATGCGCGGCTCGATGGGCGGCAGAGAAATTCCGCAATCGATGCACGCGAATCGTTCGCTGAGCCAAAATGGTTCTTCGCCTTCGACTGCGACCAGCAAGCGACCTTCGCCGATTTTCAGCGCGAGCTCGACGCTGTCGGTGAGTCGACCTTTGAACTTTTCGCTGGCGACCACGCGATCGATGACGACATCCAGATCGTGTGGTTTTTTCCCATCCAATTCGATTTCGTCGCCGAGGTCGACGACGTTTTTGTCGATGCGTGCGCGCACGAAACCATCGCGACGCAGCCGATCAATCTCGAGCTTGAGCTCACCTTTTCGCGCGCGGCAGATCGGAGCGAGCACGCTCAATCGCGATCCTTCCGGCAAGGCCAAAATGCGATCGACGATTTGTTGAACGGTTTGCGCTTCGATTTTTTTTCCGCAGCTCGGGCAATGCGGAACGCCGACGCGCGCGAAGAGCAGTCGCAAGTAGTCGGCGATTTCGGTGACGGTGCCGACTGTTGACCTTGGAGATTTGCTGAGCGGACGTTGCTCGATCGCGATGGCCGGCGAGAGCCCTTCGATGCGCTCGACGTTCGGCTTCGCGAGCTGCTCCAAAAATTGTCGCGCGTAGGCCGACAGTGACTCGACGTAACGGCGCTGCCCTTCTGCGTAGATCGTGTCGAACGCGAGCGACGATTTTCCCGAGCCGCTCGGGCCCGTCAATACGACGAGCTTTCCCCGTGGCAGCGACACGGTGAGGTTCTTCAAATTGTGTTGGCGCGCGCCAACGACGAGAAGGCGATCCATAGGGAAATATGAGGGGTATCACGCTCGGTCCGAGCCGGACACCGCGCCTCGATCGAGCAGCTTAAGCATCCTTCACACCGAATAAAAGCAGGAGCAGCGCACGTTGTTCAGAACGTTGTCGACGGTGCCGCTGAGCCATCGGGAGTTGCGGGGATCGTTTTCGCACCGAGCGTTCGCTGGGGCACCCCCTTGCCGCCGATTCCTGCTTGAGAAGTCGTGTTCTTCAAAACTGGCGCGGCGCCGTGTGACGCAATTGCGTAGGAAGGACCCGCGCCACCATTGCCGCTCCAACCGGAGGTGCCGCCCGCGCTTCCGGATTTGCCGCTTCCGGGCGGGCCCGATCCGCCCGTTGGAGGATCGATCGGCGGGCCCCCGCCTCCGCCGGATGTCGGTGCGCTCCCGAAGGTTCCTTGCCCCGCTCTCCCGCCGTTGCCGCTCTTCACGACGCATGTGTCGAGGATGATGGCGCTATCGGTAACGATGGCGATGCTTGCTCCGCCTCCGGTTCCGAACGTCCCCGCGAGACCTGGACAACCACCGGAGCCACCGCCCGACCCGCTGATGCCTTGGCCGATGTATCCTGCCGCTTTGTGAGTGGTGCCATAATCCAAAAGAAAAGGGTCGATTCCCCCGCCGCCGGCGCCCCCCTGACCGGGTGACCCATCGGTGCCGCCCACGCCGTCGCCGCTTACGTAGGTCGTGCCGCTCCAGATGCCGACTGCATTTCGACCATTGGTTCCAGCGATCGGTGCATTCCCGCTGGGTGCTCCACCCGCCGCCGGTGTGTCGGTGCAGCAGGCGACCTCCATCACGCCAGCTCCGACGCCTGTAGTGCAGGTGTCGGTGAGCGAGCACTCACCGCCAGCGCCTCCCGTTCCGCCGACCCCAGGTTGAAATGGTGCGGCGTCGACGCCCGCATCCGCTGGGGCCACACAAGACGTCGTCCCGCCTGAAGCCGTATTCGGCAGACAGCTTGCGCTGGGCAGCGGTCGATATCCCGGGCAGACAGAAAGGTCGGGATGCGGGGAAAGCGCTGCGTTGTAGGCCACTCCGCCGCTTCCCGATCCCGCGCCGTTCCCGTCGCTCGATTGCACGAGCTGAGCCCCTTCGACGCCGCCGATACCGTCGAATCCCGCACCCGCTTGAATCGTCGCGTTTGCGATCGTAAGCCCGGGCGAGGCTGTCGCGATGACGCCGATTGAATTTTTCGAAGCCGGCGTTCCGTCCGGTGCGTCGATGTCGAGCGAGTCGATGCGCGTGGGAGACTGAATTTGATCGGCGCGCACTGCCGGGCTGGTCGGGGCTTTCAAGAGCGCGTGCTGCGTGATGGGCGCCCAATCGTGAGCGCAGTCGAGATTCCCGAAGACCGAGACGCCGTCGGCGATCGTGATTTGTTCGGCATACGTGCCAACGCACGCGTAGACGCGTTTTTGCTGCGTTTTGGCGGACGTGATTCCGGCCTGCAATGTCGCGAACGGGTGGGCCCGCGTGCCGTCTGCGCCCGCAGCGGTTGCCGTCGTCGCGACGAACACTCCGTACGCTTCGTTGATGACGCAGCTCGTTTGCGACGGGGTTTGGCTCGTGTCGCAAGAGCCGTTGACGACACTCGCATCGCCGTCGTCCGCGCTCGAAAAGTCGCTGCTGCCGCACGCCGAGGTAGCGACGTAAGCGGTGCTGGCGAATGTACAGAGGAAGAAGAAAGGGAGCGCTTTTTTGGTTCGCATGCGGAATCTCCGAAAAATGAGGGTAACGGAAAATGTAAGAACAGCGACGCCGCGCCGACGAATTCACGCAGGCGCGGCGCGCA
>JBDTFL010000632.1:0-5188 GCA_039937955.1 Polyangiaceae bacterium
CGGGCGTGCCTTCGCGGGTGCACATTCAAGTCACGTACAAAGGCGCGTCGGCGGTGCTCCTCGTCGACACCGGTAGCAACGTTACGTTCTTACAGGAGCCGCTCGGCTCGCAAGATCCGCTGCCCGACGCGGGCGTGCTCTCGATCGGTTGCCGCACGCTCAATGTCATTGGTCGTCCAGAGGCTGCTGATCCTGCGGTAAATGGGCTCGATTCCGTGGGCACGTTCGGAACGGACATGTTCTTGTCGGGACCGACGAAATTGGATTTCGGTGCGAAGGTCATCTCCTCGCACGTTTCAGGATCGCCGTTCACCGAAGCAGCCGGTTGGCCGAACGCGCCGTTCGATCTCGACAAAGGCCTCGTGCTTCCACACGTTTCACTCGACGGCACGTCGGTGCGACTGGTTCTCGACACCGGATCCGATCACACGCTGTGGCTAGGTCAACAACCGAAGCCAGGCGACGTCGAGGTCGACACGACCGACGCGATGGGCAATCCGGTGAAGCTCTATTTCGGTTCCGTGGATCTCGCGATCGGTGCGTGGCACGGCTCGGTTCCGGTTTTGCGCGCGCCATCTTTTCCATATTTGGAGCAGACGGTCACCGACCTCGGTGGCAACGTCGCGGGGCTTTTGGGGCTTTCGTCACTCGGTGCAGCGTTCGTGATCGACGGGGATTCCCAGGTCGTTCGCGTCGAACAGCCCTAGATGCGCAGCACGTAGAGTGCTTCGTTGATATGTCAACGATTCGCTAAACTTGAACGCCACGCGCGCGCAGAAGATCTTGGAGCGACTTCTTGGCTTCGCCAGCGCTTGTAGCGAACGATGCTCGCGCGACCTCGATGAAGCGACCGCCACGCGCCTGACGAAGTGCTTCGTGCGCGGCTTTGCGATCGGCCGGTGCGCCGTGCTCCAAAATGCCGAGCAAAAATTCTGCGGACTCCACGGTGTCGATGCGTGAGAGCGCGCGAATTCCGCTCGCGCGCACGTGAGCTTGCGGCGACTCACGAACGATGCGCGACAGCGGATCGAACGCATGTTGAAACACGAGCGACTCGACTGCGCGTGATGCTTCTTCGACAACAGCAGAATCTGAATCGCGCAAGCCGGCCCGCACCGTGATGAAACTACGCTTGAAAAATAGGGTCTTCATCGCAGTGAGCACCGCGACTCTCACTGCGCGTTCGGGGCGCGCGAACAATTTTTCGAGCGGCGAGAGAACCGTATAGAGCTGCAAATGCGCGAGCTCGTCGGCGAGGCGCACGCGTGCTTGCGTGACCTCCGCGCCGCCATCGTCCATGCCGGGAGTCTCCACCGCGAAAGCCGTGAGCCGTGCGACCAATGCTTTTCGGCGAATCGGATCCGGCCAACGCTTGTCGAGGAGCACGTCGGCGCATGCTTCAGCGGCGCTGCCGTGCTGTTCCCATTCCAATAGATCGACGTGCCACACTTCCGGAAAATGATTCTCCTGACGAAGGTGTGCTGGGAGCGGAGATGCGTCGAGACGCTCGTCGTCGACGCTGCGATAGCGATTGCCCGCGCGCGCGTAATGCGCCTTGCGCGAGACCTCGAGGTCGAGCCCGGCAACTTCGCCGTACAGCATGCCGACCCGTGAAAATTGTCCGAGCTGACCGAACGCCAAGATCGCTGCAAGCAGCGCATTCTCCGCTATTTCAGGCGGATCACCGCGCTCGGAATGTTGGCGCGCGAGATCTCTCCAGAGCTCGGCTTGCGCGACGTTGTAATGCGCGCTGGTCGACGTCATGCCGAGCGAGCGCGCGTAATCGGCGGCCTCACGCGCGAGCGTTGCGGCGGCCGACAGCTCTGATTTTTCCTTCGCGGATTTCAGCGCGTCGTCGAAATACTGAAGCGCGAAATATTTCATGTGGTCTTCGCGCAAAATGCGAATGCAGTTCACGAAGCCTTCGAGAACGTCTTCGAACGTGCCGCCGTCGCGTCCGATTTGAACGAGCACTTGGAAGCAATCGAACGCGCGCTCGCGTTGACCGACTTGCTCGAAATGATCGGCAGCTTCTTCGAGCATGCGAACCGCGGCGACAATCGCTTCGCGCGCTTGACGTGGGTCGCCACACGCCTTTGCACATCGCGCCAAGTTGAACGAGACCAGCGCGCCGTTGTAAGCGTCGGCGCCCACGGAGACGCTGCCGGCGAGGCGCGACCAAAGTGCACGCGCACCTTGAAAATCAGCGGCTTTTTCCCGGTAAATCGCCGCTGCGGCGACCAGCCCGGCGGTCTCCATTTCGTGTGCGGCGCCGGTCATGTCACCCATGGCCGCGAGGGTGCGCGCGCGATCGACGGGCGGCGCCGATGAAGCGAGAGGCTTCAATCGCTCGAACCCGTCGTCGTGCGTGACGGCGGCGTACCACGCAACGGTCAAAGCGCTGCGAACGTCGCCGAGTCGCTCGAGGACCTGTTGCAAGGATTTGAGGAGCGAGACGTAATCGTTCTCCGGAACGTGCGTGTGACGAATCGCGGTGACGAGCGACGCAGCTGCTGCGTTCAGATCTCCGGATGCGACCGCGTGTCGTGCCCGATCGCGTAGCTCGTAAAGGTCGTCGGTCATCTGCTGCTAGACGCCTGCGCGTAGCTCGGCCTTTTTTCGACTCTAATCAAAACGCGCGGTTCCATGTTGCCGCGGTCTCGGTGAGCAGCGTGCGGACCGCTGCGACGCGCGGTGAGCTGATTTTCCCTGATCGATACGCCAAGAACACGAGCTCGGGTTTTACCGGTGATGCGGGCTCGATCATCACGAGGCGCGGGTCGGCCAAGCCTTCGATGAGATGACGCGGAAGCACGGAAATTCCAGCTCCTGCAGCAACGGCTGCAGCGACAGCGCGTAAATCGGGGACGACCACGGCCGGATTTTTTTGGAGCTCGAGACCGTAGCCTTCGCGGAAATAGCGACGCACCACCGGCATGTCGTTCGTGAACGCGACGAACGGACCTTCGGCGAGCCGGTCCGGATCCGCGTCGGTGTACGCGCTGCCGCCGTTGTCGTGTGCAGGAGCGACGAGCACGAGCTCCTCGTCGAAAAATGGCTCGTAGGCGATCTCCGCGAGCGGTACGTGCGCCATGGCGAGCAGCAGATCGAGCTCGCCGGCCGCCAACATTTCGAGGAGCTCCGGCGCGAGACCGGGATGCACGAGCAGCCGAGCGCCACGCTGGACGAGCGGCGCGAGAGCCGGAATGATGCGCGTAGCCAAAAAATCGACGGGTCCTCCCAAATGCACCGGGCCCGCTGGAACCTCAGGCCCCGATCGCATCGCCTCCAAAACGGCATCGAGCGCGTCGACGTGCGGCGCCACCGATTGCGCGAGATCGTGCGCGGCCGGAGTTGCGCGCACACCACGACTGTGACGAACGAAGAGCGGCCGACCGACCTGCGTCTCGAGCGCCTTGAGATGTTGCGAAATCGCGGGCTGTGTCAGGTGCAACGTGCGCGCGGCTTGGGTCACTGAGCCCGAACGATAGATGGCGAGAAACGTGCGCAAAAAAGTCGGGTCGGCCATCGCGATCTCATCCTACTCCGTGCGCGCCGATCGGCGGTAGCGTTCACCCGCGAGCGAGATCGAGCAGAGACGCCGCGCCGGAGCGATCGATTTCGCGGCCGATTTCTCGAGCGATTCGTGCAGCGATGAACGGGCCGCCATAAATGAAGCCGGTGTAGATCTGCACGAGGTCGGCGCCGGCGCGCAGCATGCGCAGGACTCCCGCTGCGTCGCAAACGCCACCCGCGCCGATGATCGTTTTTTCTGCGCCGAGCCGGGCACGTGATCGTTTCACGACCTCGAGCGCGCGTGCATGAACAGGCGGACCGCTCAAACCGCCGGCGCCGATCTTCGCGATGCGCGCGGGGTCGGTCGCCAAATTTTCGCGAGCGATGGTGGTGTTGGTGGCGACGACGCCGTCGATCGATGACATATCAACGACCTCGAGCAGCGCTTCGAGTGATGGGTCGTCCAGATCGGGTGCGACCTTCAGCAAAATCGGCACCCGCGAGCCTGTCTCGTCTTCTCGCTTATTTTCTCGAGCGATTTCGTTGAGCAACCGTTTCGCAATCTCGGCGCCCTGCATCGCTCGCAAGTCTTTCGTGTTCGGCGACGAGACGTTCACGACGACGAAGCCGCGGATTTTTTTCAGCGTCTGTTTCGCGAGCTTGAAGCTCGTTACGTAGTCTTGAATTGCAGGCTCGATCGGATTGATCGCAACTGCGCGTGATTTACCGATCGAAATGCCGATCGGCACATTCACGTTTTTCGTTTGCAGGCGCGCGAGCACTTCATTCGCGCCGTCGTTCGGAAAACCCAAGCGATTCACCAGCGCTAAGTCGTCTCTCAAACGAAATAAATTCGGTGTCGGATTTTGAATTTGCGGAAGCGCGGTCACCGTTCCGATTTCGAGATGCGAAAAACCGAGCGCCGCGAGCGCGTGGACGCGTCGCGCATTTTTGTCGAAGCCCGCCGCCAATCCAACCGGATGCGGAAACTCGAGACCCAGCTTGTTCACTCGAAGCCGCGGATCGAAGGACGCTGAATCGACGCCGAACATGCGTCGCATCGCGTCGGAAAATTCGAGCGGAGCGAGCGCCGTCATCGCGAGCGAATGGGCCCACGACGGCGGAAACGCGAAAAATACCGGACGAAGGAGCGCGTACGAGATTCCGCACCGTCACTCTGTTTCGTTTGCGCATCAAGGACAACGCGTTCGCGTGACGAGATGCGTTACGTAAGTCCGCATTTTTACGGCGATCGCGCTTTGCACCCGCGCGTCCGAATGAGTAGGCTCCGCGCGTTTCGTAACGAAGGAGAATTCCCTTGATCGTCGGCGTCCCCAAAGAAATCAAAACCCGTGAGTACCGCGTTGGAATGACCCCGGCAGGCGTGAAAAGCCTGACCTCACGAGGACACAAAGTTCTCGTCGAAAAATCAGCTGGCGAGGGGAGCGGAATTTCGGACGCCGAGTACGTCGCGCAAGGCGCGCAGATCGTCGCGACCGCCGCCGACGCATGGGGTGCAGAGATGGTCGTGAAGGTCAAAGAGCCGCTCCCCGCAGAATACGGCTTTTTCCGCCGTGATCTTGTGCTCTACACGTATCTCCATTTGGCTGCCGAGCTCGAGCTCACCAAGAAGCTCGCCGAATCTGGAGTGGCCGGTGTTGCATACGAAACC
>JBDTFL010000633.1:0-4239 GCA_039937955.1 Polyangiaceae bacterium
GGAGCGGCACATCCACCTTTTCGCAGCCGTCGCTGGCGTCTTGATTCACGTCGTAGTGCTCGCCTTGGCAAGAGAACGCGCACTGCGGCGTGCCCGCTTCTTCACTGCACGTCGCGTTGGCAGACGAAGCGTCGAGCCCCGGACACACGTTGCCGCATGCTCCGCAATTCAGGGCAGTGGTGAGATCGCAGCCCGGGCCGGTTTCATCCCCGCCGCCCGCGTCTTCGATGTAGTCGCTGCCGCCATCGTAAATCGATGCGTCACCGTTACCGTCTCCGTTTTTTTCGCCGTCACCGGGCGTGTTCGCGCTGGCTCCGCATGCAACGAATGCTGCGGCGACGATCACACCTGCTGCATACGGAAGCCATTTCATAGGGTGATCCTGGATCTTTCACGGTGACGATATGCTCATGGTAGCAGGCCGCGTGTGAGCTGCCGCTGGCAGTCAGCGCGGGCACGACCTCGTCGTCAGCATCACAAAGACGATCTCACGTTCCGTCGCGCAGTGGACGGCCGTCCGAGTCCGTGACTTTGCCCGCAAACATCATGATGCCGTCGATGATTGGCCAGAGCGTGCCGATGCCGCACGTGAGCCAGCTGGCCGCGATTTGCGCGATCGCGATTCCGGTGTGGCCCGTATAAAAACGACCCGCGCCGAACGCGCCGAAAAAGATTTGCAGCAATCCGCCGATGACTCTGGATTTGTCGGAAAACGGAATTCCGCTCATGGGGTCTACGCCGAACGGCGCACCCGGAACCATCATCCCCGGCATTGCTCCGTACATTCCAGGAGGCATGCCCGGTTGTTGGAACCCGGGCTGTTGAAATGCAGGTTGCTGCGGATATCCGGGCTGTTGCGGATAACCGCCTGGTCCGGGAGGCGGGGGATACGCGCCAGGCTGTTGGAAGCCTTGCTGCGGCATCGGCGCACCCGGCATTCCAGCGCCGGGTGGACCGTAGCCTGCTTGTCCTTGAGGTTGCTGTTGCGGCTGACCGTACGGATTTTGCTGCGGCGGGGGTGCGCCGTAACCACCAGGCGGCGGCCCGGGGTCGAACGGATTGTTACCCCCTCCCCCCGGGGGAGGGGCCCCACCAGGAGGTCCGCCGTAACCGCCGCCGCCCTGCACTTACTTGCGCTCGGACGGTGAGAGGACGATTTCGACGCGGCGATTGTTGGCGCGACCTTCGGCCGTTCCGTTGTCGGCGATGGGCTGGTCGGGGCCGTAGCCTTTGGCCGTGACCGTCTCCGCTGCGATGCCGTGCGACACGAAGTAGTTGCGCACGGAATCGGCTCGTTTTTGCGAGAGATCCTGGTTGTAAGCGCGCGCGCCTTGCGAGTCCGTGTAGCCGTTGATGGTGACGTTGCGTGACGGGTCGCTCTTGATCGCCGTGACGACGTTGTCGAGCGCGGCCATGGCGGCCGGGAGCAGGTCGCTCTTGTTCGATGCGAAGAGCACCGAGCCGTTCAGCGTAATGACAGTGCCGCGCGTGTCCTGTTTGATGGTCGCCATCTTCGCGAGCGCATCCATCGCCTCTCGCGCGTGCTTCTCGGCAGCTTCACGCGCCGCTTTTTCCGCCGCGAGCTGCTCGGTCGTTTTGTTGAGCTGGTTGCGCGTTGCCGCGAGGTCCTGCTGCGCCTTGGTGCCCATTGCGAGCTGCGTTGCGGTCAGATCTTTTTGCGCCTGATCGCGTGCTTGCTCGGCGAGCGTCTGGCCCGCTTGTGCATCTGCGAGCTCCGATTTGCGAAGCGCGATGTACGCACGGTCGCGCGTTTCGGGCGCCGACGGATCATCGTTGAACGCTTTTTCTGCGATGTCGAGTGACTCTTTGGCGACGTGCACTTGCGCCGGATTCACTTGATTTGCTGGGCCATTCAGCGCTTTCGCGTAAGCGGCGCGGGCGTCGACGAGCTCCTTCGGCGGCGGCGTGGATCCGCAGGCTGCGGTCGTTGCGCCGAATGCGAGAAGCAAAAGGGAGGCGAGGGTGTTCGTAAAACGATTTTGGATGAGCATGGGTGCTTGCATGGTTCTCGGGGCCTCCGACTACTGCGCGTTCGACTGCGACTTGATTTGCGCGAGTTGATCTTGCGCGACCTTGGCTGCGGCACGAGCGGTCGCTTCGCGTGCGAGTGAAACGGCGAGCTCCGCGTCGGCGTCCGCGCGCATCAACACGAAGTCGGCGCGCTGATTGTCGCCGTCTGCAACGAGCTGCTTGGCCTGATCAATTTGTTCTTGCGCGAGCTTCAAGTGAAGAGCGGCTTGCGGCTCGTTCTGGCCGCCGACTTCTTGTGCAGCGCGAACGGCAGATTCCGAGTCCGCCATGCGACCAGTCGGAGGGGGATACGATGCGCCACAGCCGGCTCCGAAAGCGAGCAGCGCTGCGAAGAGGACGAGTGAGGACGAAGAACGGTGGCTCATCCCCCAAGTACTATGTTTTGCCGTGTTCCATGGCAAGCGAGATCAAACGGGCGCTTCCTGAATCCAAGTGCTCTCACGCAAAGTCAGGGAAGAGGTGGGCGAAGCGCCGTTTTCGTCGCCAATCAAAGCTGCGGCCTCCATCAAGGGATGCCGATGCCGGACGATCTTCTCGAGTAAGCTGAAAGACCGATGAAGCCGCTCGACGAGCTCGCCATTTTGCTGCGCCCGGCTGGGGGCGGCGTGTACGTCATCTCTACGGGCAAGGCCGAGCAAGAGGCGCTGCAGCGCACCATCTACGGCGTCGCGGCGAATGCGGATCCGGCTGAAATTCAGGCCAAATGGCGATCGGCATTGGAACGCGTGCAGTCTGCACGGATTGCCATTTTGGGAATTCCCTCGGACGTGGGTGCAGGATTTTTGCGCGGCGCGAACATGGGGCCATCCGCGATTCGTCATGCGCTTCATGAGGACGCGGCGTTCACGAAGAGCATGGACGCACGCGGCATCGTCGACGTCGGCGACGTGTTCGTGGTTCCGCAAATTCTGCACGACGACATGCTGTCGGCTGACCAAATTCGCGCGACGCGTGCTGCGATTTATCCGAACCAAAAAGAAGATTTTCCGGTCTCACCACTCTCCATCGCCGAGCGCGCGCTCGATCTGCTGTTCGCGATCAACCCGAAGATCAAACCGGTGCTGATTGGCGGCGATCATTCGTGCGCGTGGCCGGCGTCCATCTCGCTTTCGCGACATGTGAAAGAGCCGTGGGCCATCGTGCAAATCGACGCGCACACGGACATGCTCGAAGAAAGACTCGGCATCAAATACTGCTTCGGCACGTGGTCGTTCCACGCCAGCAAGCTGTTCGACCGACCCGACAAAATGGTGCAGGTCGGAATTCGCGCGACGCGCCACGAACGCGGGCATTGGGAAAATACCTACGGAATCAGGCAATTTTGGGCCGATCAGTGCTTGGCGAATCCCAGCGAATCCATCGACGCCATCGTCGCGCACTTGAAAAAAGTAGGTGCAAAATGCATCTATTTCTCCAACGACATCGACGGCACGGACGAAGCGTTCGCCGACGCCACGGGCACGCCAGAGCCGAACGGATTGAAACCCGAGATGGTCACCGCGCTCATCGAACGACTCGGAAAGGAGTTCGACGTGTGTGCGGGTGACGTCATGGAAGTCGCACCGCCCATCCCGCGGCATCCGGGCGGATCAGAGCGAACCGTCGCGCTCGCGGTCAGCTATTTGAAGACGACCATCGACGCGATGCTCGTCAAATAGCGCGCAGGCTTGCGCGCGTCTGAGTCGGTCTTGAGCTTATTTTTCAGCTAGATCGTCCAGACGGTCGACGTTGCGCAGCGACGGGAAGAGTCCCGCCCATATCGAAACGACCAAACATGTGGCGAGCCCACCGAGCGCAGCTGCGCGAACAGCGCCGAACCATTGCGCGGTTACGCCTGACTCGAATTCGCCGAGCTCGTTCGATGCGCCGACGAAAATGAAATTCACGGCGGCAACGCGCCCGCGCATTTCAGGAGGAGTCGCGATTTGCACGACGACCGATCGCACGACGACGCTCACCATGTCCGACGCCCCGACCACGAAGAGCGCCACCATCGAGAGGAGAAAATTCGTCGAGTACGCGAACACGATCGTCGCGACGCCGAAGATGAAGACGCACGCGAGCATCATCCAACCGGCGTGTCGTTTGATGGGTCGCCGTGCGAACACGAGCGCGACGAGAGCTGCGCCAGCCGCGGGTGCGCTTCGTAAAAATCCGAGACCCCAAGGTCCGGTGTGCAGCACGTCG
>JBDTFL010000634.1:0-2826 GCA_039937955.1 Polyangiaceae bacterium
GTGATGCCCGCGTATCGGAGCTCGTTGTTGTTGCGCTGCAGGCTCGACTCGGAATAGCGATCGACGCCGAGAAGATCGCGATACGAGACGAGCTCGCCTCGACCGAGTCGCGATCCGATGAGCACGCCATCTTTGCCGACGACGAGCGTGGATGACGACGCCATCAAAAGCGAAAACCATCCGGGAACAATCAACGTGAGCGCGAGGATCGAAAACCCGGGTGAGTACGGGCTCAAGAGTACGAGCGCGCCGAGTACCGCAGTCAATCCGAGAACCAAGAAGGCGATGAGCCCGGCCGAAGAAATGGTCGTTCGAAAGACCGCGCGATTGCTCACGAGCGTGCTTTCGTTTCGGGTGGCGCGAGCTCGTCGAGCAGCTCGGCAAACGCTTCGTCTTTTTCGTCGACGACGTGCTCGATAGCCACGCGCAATTTCGGGTCGGCGATCGTCTCTGCGGATTTACGGAGGCGCGCGCGCGATTCCTCATCGAGCTTCGCGCCGATCGCGATCGCCGCCGCAGCACGCGAAGAGGCTTGATTTACCGGGTCTTCGACGATCGCGAAGAGCGCTTCACGATCGACGGCTGCAACGCGATACGTCGTCGCGTCGGATTTTCCGAGCTCACGCAGCGAGGCGATCCACTCCTGCGTGTTGCGTCCCGCACGGCCGATCGTTGCGTTGACGATCGGGCCCGACTTGCGCCAAGCCCTCAGCGCTTCGGTGATCCGTTCACTTGCTCCGAACATCTGATCGGTCTGGTGGTTTCCACGCGCCATTGGCAACTTCAGATGTTCGTCGCCGCGAAGATGAAGCGCCAAACCGGAATAGAGAGGAGGCGTACCTCGCCTAGGGAGAAGGAATCCCCTCTTTTGATCCGAGTAACGGTCGACGCCAATGACGTTTGCGTAAGAGACGAAGCGTTTTTCGAAGTGTCCGTTGATCGTAATGCCGTCGCCGCCAACCGTCAGACTCCGCTTGAAACGTGTCAACGCAAAGACCGCGATGACCCAAAGAGCAGAGAGAAGTATCAACGGATAATTGACGTGAGGTGTGATGCGCGCCACGCCGAATACGCCCCAAAGGGGCAGCAACAGAGCTGGAACGTATGAAGTCCCCACCACCGGCAACACTTGAAAGACTGCATTTTTCTCGGTTGTCGTGAACGCAAGCGCGCGCAATAAACGCTCCGCTTCGTGACGCGATCGCGTGTGGATGATGAGCCGCGCTCGGCGAGCGCGGACGATCACGCGATGCTCGATTCGCAAGCTCAGAAATGCGCTGACGATCTCGTCGTGCGGAATCGTGCGAATTCCTCCGATCTCGATTCCAGCGAGCGACGCCCGAACACGTCGCACCGGTGTGCTTTCACGAGAGAGCTCGATAGCCCAGCCCGGTTGCGTATCCACCCGAAGCACTTCGTCGAAGGTTGCGCCCGAATCCTCCACAGCCGTCCATTGTATCGGCTATGAGTCGTTTCCTGTGATCGACGTCACCTTCGTCGTCCCTTGTTACAACGAAGCGAAGCGCATCGACGTTGCGCGGTTCGCCGAGCTCGCACGTGGCGCGCATCTGATCTTCGTCGACGACGGGTCGAAAGACGACACGCGCGCGGTGCTCGAGGCCTTCGCTGCGAAAAGTGGCGGTGCCGTAGAAGTGATTTCACTCGAGAAAAACCAGGGAAAAGCCGGCGCTGTTCGTACCGGCATGTTGCGCGCTGCCACGCGCGGCGATCGCATCGTCGGATTCGCAGACGCCGATCTCGCAACGCCGCCGCACGAGCTTTTGCGGGTGGCCCGCACCATCGACGAACGAAACGTGAAGGCCGTGCTCGGCGCACGCGTCGCTTTGATCGGCACGCGCATCAAACGAAATCCGGCTCGCCATTATCTCGGTCGCGTGTTCGCGACGTTCGCGACGTTCGTCGTGCGCGCGCCGTTTTACGACACGCAATGCGGCGCCAAAGTTTTCTTGAATGGCCCAACGTTGAAGGCAGCGCTCGCCGAGCCGTTTCTCACGCGTTGGATCTTCGATATCGAATTGATCGGTCGCCTGCTCACCGGATCGGCCGACGCGCCGCCCCTCACGCTCGCCGATTTCGTGGAGCTGCCGCTTCAAGAGTGGGCGGACGTCGGCGGATCGAAGCTGTCGGCCATGATGGCGGCGCGCGTTTGGGTCGATCTCGGACGTGTCGCCGCCGACCTCGAAGCACGCCGAAAACGTGCAAACGCGAAGTAGCCTTCGCACGCCAAAACACCTTTAAAACACGCCAAATCGTTTGCGGACGTGCACGCGCGATTTGCGTGCGCTATGCCACGCGCAAATTATGAATCGCCGTCTTGCATTCTTGGTTGCGTCGTTCGTTTTACCCGCTGCTGTCCTGGCCAACGGCTGCGGAAGTGGAACCGACGCTGGCAGCGCACCCGATTCGGGAAGCGGCACCGGTACCGGAAATGATTCGAGCACCGGTTTCAAGGCCGACAGCGGCGCATCGTCCGACTCCGGGTCGACCATCACCGACAGCGGCCCGAAAGACACGGGCACCGACTCCAAGCCGTGGCCCGACTGCGTGACGCAGCCGCCCGAAGCGCCCACGACATTGATCACCGACATTTGGTCGGCGAATGCGAATGCGCCGCAGCTCGCTTGGGTGAACAGCGTCACCATCAGCGCGATCTCGTTCAACGGCTGCAACACCGGCCACGCGTGCCAAATCTTTTTGCAAACCGACGCGACCTACGCCTCGCTCACCGACGGCGCGCACAAAGCGATCAAGATGTTCATCTCGTCGGCTGCAGCCGGACATTTCTCGACCGCGCAAGTTGGCGAC
>JBDTFL010000635.1:0-4656 GCA_039937955.1 Polyangiaceae bacterium
GCGTTGTCGTCGTGGATCGGTTTCGCTTCATCCGGATCTGCATCGAGATCGTAGACGAGTCGATATGGGCTCGTGCTGCCCGACGAAATCAGCTTGTATTTCCCATGAATCAGCGCGCGGCGCTTGTCGTTGTCGCTCGTAGCAGGGAGGTCCACGACGATGTCGCGAGCTGCGGGCGTGACGCTGCCCAAAATTTCCGGCACGAGTGAATGCCCTTCGAAGTCACCCGGGATCGGAATACCGAACAAGTCGATGATGGTCGGCGCCACGTCGATCGCGCTGCGCGGTTCGTCGATTTTTTTGGCAGTGACGCCCGGCAGGTTGATCAAAAATGGAACCCTGATCAGATTTTGCCAAAGCTCGAAGCCGTGACCGAACTGATGATGCTCGCCGAACGCTTCACCGTGATCCGCGGTGACGATGATGGCGGTGTGCGCTGCGTACGGCTGCGCGGCGATGAAGTCGAACAGCTTCCCGATGTACTGATCGGTGAACGTAACCTCCGCGTCGTACTTGTCGCGAAGCCCTTTGCCGTAAAAAATTCCGTCGTGCGGCAAATATTGGTCATGCGGGTCCAAGAAGTGAAACCAGGCAAAAAACCGCTTTGAATCGTCTTTGGGTAGTTCGCCTTCCGCGATTTTTTCGAGCTGCGGCGACGTGATGTTCTGGTCGGTGAAGTTGCTCCACTTCAAATCCGGAACCAGCTGCCAGTCGTCGAAGCCCTGATTGAAGTTCGCGTTCTTGAAGTAGCCGTGCGCATGACCGGCCACCGTGTGAATGCCCGCGCCTTGCAGCACCTCGGGGAAAAATAAATTCTCTTTGCCGTAGGTGCCGAAAAAATAGCCGTCGCGTGCGAGCTCGCCGGGCAATTTTCCGGAGAGCAAACCGCCGAGGCTCATCGACGTGTAAGAAGACAAAGAATATTCATGTGTATATTGCACGCTTTTCGCGGCGAAGTCGGTGAGGCGCGGTGCGATCGCGCGCTCGTAACCCGCCCACGGCATGTCGGCGCGGAGGCAATCGATCGTGATCAGAATCACGTCGAGATTTTTCGGAATGCTCGGTGCTGCGGGCTGCGCGGAAGTAGCGGCGGTAGTTGTGCTCGTCGAGCCGGCAGCTGCAGGCGATGCCGCGTCAGATGCGACCGCGCTTGAATTTACGGGCTTTGATGATGCCGACGAATTTTGCGAAAGCTCAGCCGCTGGCGCGCGCGCACAACTCGCGGTGCTTAGGAGCGCCGCGAGAGTAAAAATAAAAAATCGCATTTTGTAGGAATCGCGAAATGGCGACCAGCCCTCTGATTAGAGGCCGTCGCGTCTAGCTCACTGAATGAAGCCGCGGAAGAACGACGCCGACGAGCTACCGACGCTGAGCTTGAAGTTGCCGGTATAGACGATGGCGCCGGCGGTGTACGGATACGCAACGTTGGTGCAGCCCGCGGGCGGCGTGATTGTGACCTTCGCCGTGCTCGCCGGATCGATATTGTAGATGAGCGCGCTCGGATTGACCGATCCGCTGTTGACCGATGTTGCGCTGCGGTCGGGAGTCGTTCCTTTGAAGTACATGATCTTCGCGTTTGGATCGCCGAACGTGATGACCGCGCCCGCGTTGTCCGGGCACGCACCGGTGATTTCGACGCCAACGCCGAGCGTGGCTTTCGTGTCGTCGTAGCTCGGGAGACCGCTGTACACGCCGATTTGAAGCGAAGCAGGAACGAGGTGCGTCGGGCCGACGTTGAAGTCGCCGGTCAGCTGCCATTCTTGCTCGGTGAGCTGCGCGTAGTTCGGTCCGTTGAGCACCATGTTGAACGGCGTGTTCTGCGGAACCTGCAACAAATAATTTCCGGCCGAGTCGCTCGTGCCCGACACGCCGGGGGTGAGCGCGACCGTGACGCCCGCGACGCCCTTGCTTGTGATGATGTCGACGATCTGCCCGTTTTGTGAGGCGTTTCCGGCTTGGGTGGGCAGCGGACAACAAAAGCCGCCGTGCACTTTGCTCAGCGTGCAGGAGCCAGCGTCGAGCGTTGGAACGCGCGCGCCGGGACATGTGTAGTAGCTCTCTTTCGTCGAGTCGCAGCCCGAAGCCGCGGCGATGCTTGCTTGCGCGACGCACGGTCCTTCGTTGTTCGCGACGGTGTCGCCGCAACCCAGTCCTAGTCCGCTCGCAGCGCAGAGGGATGCGACCGCAATGCCTGTCGCCATAAACGCCTGACCCACGCGCAAGAAAGAAGTTCGAGACATCGTTGGCCCGGAGTCTAAACGGCTTGGGTTCAAGAGTCGATCGCGATGAGCAGCTTCTCGCGAATGCCGAAATACTCTTCGGAGACGCTGAAAAGCACCGCCTCTTTCATGCGCTCTTTGACGGCGAGGCTGGAGCTGTCGTCGGTGGCGCGGATGCCTTCAGTCGACGTTTGAAGGTCGTGCGCGAGGAGCAAGCCGGCGCGATCAACGGTGAGATCGACCGACGAAACCCACTTTTTCAAGTCGAGCGCGCCGCCCGCCTGAAGCAATTTCGAAACGAGGCTCGCCAAACGCTCGCGCGCGACGGCATCGAAATCCTGATTCATCGACGCCATCGCTTCGGTGACTTGGCCCTGCAAATCCGGCGTGACCGGGAACTGCGGCACGCTCAATTTGATCGCCGCAAAGAGCCACGCCTTCAGACCGGTGCCGGTCGGCACGAGATGCCGCACGTAATAACCCGGCCTGAAATACGCGAGGTGACGGCCACCGATGAACGACAACGCTTGCGGTGAGACCTGCGTCTCGAACGCCGCGCGACCGAGCACGATGGCCGGTTGATGCGCATGCACGAAGCCGAGACCACCCGGGTCGTTCGGATTTTGGAACACGAGCGGCGGCTGCATTCCGAGGACGCCGGCCGCGTAATAAAGCGTCTGCGAGATCGGATACGGATGCAGCGACAGGTCGATCGCGTACCGCATGTCGTAACCGGTCTGATCAAGCGGCTTCGTGCGCGCGCGAATGATGACCGGCTGAATCAACGCAAAAATACGGGTCAACAGCCCGTCTTGGTCGGCGTGCGCGAGCTTGAGCCAATCGGACTCGTCGAGCGCAGCTTGGGCCGGCGCTGCCGAGTCGGTGCGATGACGTTTGTAGAAACGCTCTTCGTCCGGCTCCGCCAAATTCAAAACGCCGAGCGCTTGGCACATGCACCACGCGCGGTCGGCTTTTTTCGCTTCAGTATAAAGACGACGCAGGAGCTTGTAGCTCTCCACGCGGTACGGATTGCGCTTGAGGATCTGCGCTTGGGACTTCACGGCTTTGTCCAAATACTGCGTGACGTCGCTCGCGTAGAGCTCCGCCAAAATCTCGGCGCGCCCTTTGTCTTCCGGATCGAATGCGGTAGCGGCTTCGTACGCGTCGATCGCCAGCTCCGGCTCGTTCAAGAATTTTTGATAGAGCTCGCCGAGCTGATCCAAAATCTCGCGCAGCTTGTCGCGATCTTGGGCGTCTTTTGCCTGGTCTAACTGCATCTTGAGCAGACGCTCGACGCCGTCGTGATCGTGCTTGTTGCGACGCAGCTCGATGGCCTCTTCAAGCGCCTTGCCGAGGGTCGGATCGAGCTCGAGCGCGCGGTCGTAGTATGCGATCGCTTGATCGCGTTCGCCCATCTGGCGTGCGGCGACTGCAGCTGCAGTATGCATGTATTTTGCACGCTGCTTTTTGTCTTCGACGAAGTCCGCCAAACGGAGGACGACCTCGACGAGCTTCGCCCAATCTTTTTCTTCTGAGTATAACTGCATGAGCCGCGTGAGCAGCTTGCGGTCGTCGGGCTTCTCTTCGAGCGCGGCGACGTAAGTCTTCGAGGCGAGCGCTTTGTCGCTCAGCTTTTGCAGGTAAACGTCGCCGATTTCGATGAGCAGGTCGAAACGCTCTTGTCCGGTGGCAACGTCGAGACGACGCTTTTTCACACGGAGGACCTCGGTCCAATTTTGCTGCTCCTCGTAGATGCGAGCGAGCGCACGAAGCGGAAGCGGGCTGCCAGCGTCGAAGTTGGCGGCCTGCTGAAGAGGCTCGACGGCTTGATCGAGCTCGCCCAAGCGACGCATCGATTCACCGAGGCCGTAGAAGACCTCGGCTTTTTCAGGCGCCGAAAGCTTCGCGGCTTGATTGACGACGATGCTTTCGTACGTCTTTTTTGCAGTGACGGCGTCGCCTTGATCGAGAACTACCTTGGCGACTTTGACGAGCGCATGAACGTCGTCGGGTGCGAGACGCTCGAGCGATTCAACGGCGGCGGCGATGCGCGGATTTCCCGGCGGATACACGCTGGATGGAACTTGTGAAATGCGACCGCTCAGGGGACCGCTGTTCGGACCGGCGCTCGGGAGCTCGCCGGACTGACTGAGCGCGGCTTGCGATGCGCGATCCGACGGCGTGGAAGCTTTGCCGACCGACTCGACGTAACGAACGAGCGTTCGTGCCGCCTCCTCTTTGCCGAGCGCGCCCACGCGGCCGACGAGTGCTTCGAAGGCTTTGCTCGCTTCGATGAAACGTGACGCCTCGAAAGCGAGGTCGCCGAGCACGAGCTGCGCTTCGAGATTGGATGCGTCGAGCTCGAGCGCGCGCTTGGCGTACGTCTCTGCTTTCGCGGAGTCTTGAATCGGGCCTTTGTGAATCTTCGCGAGCTCCG
>JBDTFL010000636.1:0-10796 GCA_039937955.1 Polyangiaceae bacterium
GCGGCGGCATCGATCCCCATGCGGCGGCAGGTTTCGCGAAACGCCGGACCGTGCGCCGTTTCGTCGGTCGCTTTCAAGACCTCGTGCGCGTACTGATGCGCCATCTCGTGCTTCAAAACCTCGACGACTTGGCCCCACGAGCTCGACAAAACGAACTCACGCGACAGCTCGAGGCGGCGCGTCGAAAGCGACCAACGCCCGAGAAAACCCGAGGCTTCAGCGAGCTCGATGACTGGTGGACGCAGCCCGGCCCGAAAACGGGCGACGTTCAGCGCACGCCATTCCGTGAGGAGCTCGCGCACGATTTGCCGTTCGACGACCGACGTAACTTCCACCACGTGCACAACATCCGATGGCGCCAATTTCGCGTCAATGAGGTCCGAAAAGATCCAGCGCTACACCACGCCATCTATTTGCACTGTTTAAGCAAATTGTTGTGGCGACGCGATGGCGTCGCGTGGCACTGAGACTTTCGACGCGAAGAAAAAGCTAAGCGGCGCGCGTGATGCGTTCGATGGCAACCGCTGCATCGCTCATTTTGCGAACGCGGCTTCCGAGCGCGGCGAGAAACACGCGACCGCCTTCGACGGGAATCTCACGTCCGAAGAAGTCGGTGCCGCGCGTGACCTCTTCGAAATCGTCGCTGGGCTCTCGGCGAATTCCGCGGCGCGCGATCTTCGCCAGACCGGCGAGCTCGGTGGGCATGCCCATGCCGGCCACAATGCGCCCGTCTTCGTCGACCAGCGCAACAGCGTGCACCTCGCTGCGATCGGCGAGCGACTCCATCAGATATTGAAGTGCCTCGGTGCGCTCGGTGCTGCGCTTCGTGCGTCGATTATCCATACCCACATTGTGCCGAAACGATTTGGCCACGGCCCAATTTGGTGACGGCTTCTACGCGAGGCGAGGCAATCGAAATGGCGCAGTCAGCAGTCGAATCGGAAGCGAAATCGCGAGCCACACGATTTCGAGAACCCCGTGGACCGCAAAACCCAAAAGCCGAAACGGCAACAAAAGCAGCCAAATTATCGGATAAAATACGATCGCGAGAAGTGCGAGCGGCCAGCAGACGACGAACAAAAGGCACCAAACGAGGAACGTGCGCATGAAGGCGTCCGAAGAGCTGTTCGCTCGAGGCCAACCGAAAATTTCAAACGCCGTTCTTTTTTTTTCGATTCAGCGCGAAAGCATCAACGTGACGGCCCGTCGCAATCGACGGTCATCGTTTTTCCGCCGATGTCCTTGGTCATGTTGCAGCCCTTGGGACCTTTGCATGCGCGGTCGACGACGTATTTTTGCGCGGTGCAGGTGAGCAACGATTTGTGATCGGTGCTGCATGCGGTGCGCTCGGCGTCGAAGCAGGGGTCACCGAGGTCTGCGGTGTGGTCATCGCATGCGATCGTGCTGCCGCCATGTTTCCCGGTCGCGAGGATGCAACCGCCGGGACCCTTGCAGGTTGCACGTAACGCGTATCTTCCGGCGACACACGCGAGCTCTGCTTTGTGATCCGTCGAGCACGCGTCGTCAGTGGTGTCGCACGGATCTTTGACGTCCGCGAACGTGTAGTCGCACGTGATGCTGCTGCTGTCGGATGAAACCTTGCACCCGTTCGGACCTTTGCATGATGAAGAGACCACGAGCTTGTCGCCGGCTCCGCACATCAAATTGGCTTTTTTGTCGGTGGAGCATGCAACGGTGCGACCTCCACATGCGTCGCCGGCATTGCCAATCGGAGGTAGCTTCGTCGCTTCCGAATAAATCGCGAGCCCGATGAGGCCGCCGATTATCGCGACTGCAATCAGCGGTCCGATGACGAATGGAAGAATGCTTTTTTTCTCGCGCGCGCGTGGCGTCGGAACCACGAAATCGGGCACTACTTTCGGATGAAAGCGCTCCCAAACCTCCTCCGGCAAAAGCATCTGCACGTGGCAGTACGTGCACACCGGCGTTTGCGTCGATCCATCGACCACGAGATGCGCGCCGCAGTTCGAGCACGGAAAATTGAAAGGCGTCTGGGACATCCGTGAGCAGAGAATAGGGGTAGGCTCGCGAGCGCATGAAATTTTTTCTCGCTGCCGCTGGTCTCGCGCTTCTCGTCTCCGCCTGCTCGAAAGGAAACAAGCTCGACGGCTTCGAAGGCGACATCACGATGCACACGACCGCCGGCACAAACAGCCAAGACATGATCGTCGAGGTGAAAAAAGATCAGCTGCGGTTCGACATGAATTCACCGCAAGCCGGCGCGATGCATGGCGTGTTCGACCCGAAAGCGAACAAAGTGACGCTCTACGCCGACACCACAAAAACTTATACCGACATGGATTTTTCAGGACCGAGCGGGAAGACCAACACGAGCCCCGACACGTCCTCGATTGCGCAGTCCGGAAAGCACGAGACGATCGCCGGCTACGATTGCGACGACGTTACGGTGAACGATCCGTCCGGAAAAAAGAGCGAAGTGTGTATTGCGCAAGGCATCGCGTTCTTCGACGTCGGTAGCTTGCGAGGCGGCGCACAGGCCTCCGGCTCGGCGATCGCGACGCAGTTTCGAGAGAAGAAATCGTTTCCGCTGAAGTCGGTCGAATACGACGCGAGCGGGAAAGAGCTGTCGCGTATGGAGGTCACGAAGATCGAATCCAAATCGCTCGACGACTCGCGATTCGCTCCGCCGGCCGATTACACCAAGGTCGCGTTACCTCACTGAATCAGGGACAGCCGGCTCCCGGAACGGGATCGGAGGCGATGGCATTTGGTGATGCCGACTCGATCGCATCGAAGCCGATTCCGATCGAGATGCCGTCGCACGTTGCTCCGGACGCGTTGGTTCCATATTGCATGATGTCGGACGCCGCTGCGATTTGCGGAACAAGCTCACCGGCGACCGCGCACAATCCGGATTGCGAGAGGACGATCTGCACCGACGCGAGGAGCTCGGACGTCTTCACCACACCCGACACGACTCCGTTCGTGGCGTTGTGCGCAGATGAATGCGTGAAGGAAACGCTGGCGTGATGAACGACGACGTCGAGCGACGCGGCTCCGAACGCGAGCGTGAGTGAGACGTCGCCGAAGCTACCGCTCGACCAAACTCCGGAGGTAATGATCGACGTCGCAAAACGTGCTTTTCCACCGCTCGGAATCGTTCCATCGACGAGACCGCTCCTGTAAACATTCCACGAATCGGAAGTGGTCCACGTTGGAACGCGATCGGGATGAACCACCGAAATCAGCTGCGCATCGAGCTGGCTCGCGGTCTGATTCGGATCGTCGGTGAGCCCGTTCAAATTCACCATCAGCGACGGCCCGCCCGTTGCGATCGATTCGTCGAGCGACGCGGAAAAGCCGGAAGCGCCAAGCTGGGCGAACACCGGCAAAACATTTTTTCCGAACGAATTGTCGATGCCATTCGTGCCGTCGATCGCAACTGCAGGGTTTGCGCCTTCGACGGGCGTGCAAACATCGCTCGATTCCGCGGCGGTCGTGTCGATGCCGTCGATGTCGGTTCCGAATTGCGCCCAAGCGTTCGGGTCTGCGCCACCGTCTTCGTCGGTGTCACCGAGGTAAACATTTTGCGCGACGAAGCTTCGTCCTCCGAGTGACGGTGGCGGCGCTGCGTCGGCATCGGGTCCGGCGTCGTCGATGATTACCGCTTCGATCGGCGCCGCATCGGTCTTGGGGGCGGCGCTTTTTTCGTTCGAGTCGCCAGCTGCACATGCCGGAACCAGCAACGCGGCGCTTGCGAGAGCCGCGGAAGCAACACCAACCTTGAGTGCAAGCGAGCGATTCATCTTGTGCGATCTTCCCCAGCGAAAGCGCCGACCGAATTGGCCGACGAGCGGACCGGTAGCACGTGGTTTGATTTACACCATAAATATTTCTAGATGCGATTGTACGGCTGTAAATGGCGGCATTACATCCTGTAAGATTCGAGCAATTTATGGCGTAAACACGAGATGAGCGTCGTTCGTGCGCTGCGATCCGAAAATGCGGGGCAACGGCGATCCACCTCGCGAGCCCTCGAGGTCGTCCCGCGAGCATCTGCGAGAAAATCGCGGATTCCTTCGATGTGAAACGCAAATTGGCGCGAATCTGCGGTCTTTTGGCGTTGGTACGGCAAACGCATTAGCGCCGATCATGTTCACTCTGCGCAAAGCATCCATCGCTGCATTCGGGCTCGTGTTCGGAAGCGTCGGCGTCGTTGGAACCGGCTGCTCCTCACAACCCGTTTCCACCGAAGACGACACGGGCGCAGCGGCGGACGACGTCACGACCAGCACGATCCTCACTCGCGCGGAGCAATGGTCGAACGCGAAGCTTCTCTATTGTCAGTCGGCAAACGGTGCACGCGACTACGACAGCGCGTGCCCTGCGTACTGCCATCGCGAATCGAACTCGGCGTGGAATGCGTATCGCTCCGACTGCTCGGGCCTCATTTCGTACGCGTGGGGTTTGCCCGCACCAGGTCGCGTGACGAGCCAATTTGCTCCTTACGAAAATGACATCTCGACGCGCATCAACGGAATCGATCTTCGTCCTGGCGACGCGCTCAATCTGATTCCGAGCAGCGAGCACATCATTCTCTTCAAAGCCTGGGTCGACAAAGGGCACTCGGCGACGTTCATCGAAGAGCCAGGCTGCTCGGTCAATCCGGATTACGCGCACACGTTCACATCGAACGTCACCATCAGTGGATCGTCCGTTTACGTGAATTACGAAGGCAGCACATTCGCCGCGATCCGCTATAAATCAAGCACCGTTGCGATTCCGAACGCACCCGCGCGCGGCTATCTCGACAGCGCTTCGTGCACCGCGATCAGCGGCTGGTCGGAAGACTCCGATTCACCGGCGAGCGCCATTGCCGTCGAGCTCACGTTCGACGCACCCGTCGGCGAGACCGGAACCGGCACGATGCGCGTGACCGCGAACGAGCATCGCGCGGACCTCTGCACAACGCTCAAATCCTGCAATCACGGCTACTCGGTTCCGATGCCCACCGGCGTTCGCGACGGCAAGCATCACACCGTTTACGCGTATGGCCACGACGTTCAAGGAGGAGCAGCCAGCGAGCTCATCTCCGCAAAATCCTTCACGTGCGCGCCGCCCGCTATTCCAACGGGAATCAAACGTCACATCTTGAGCGAGACGTCATTGAAGGCTTGGAAATTCGATCCGCTGCTCGACGTTGCACATGAAGCGAAGGCTTCGGTGGACACGATTACGGCAGGTGCTGATCTCGAAGCGGCTCCGACGGTCGTGAAGGGCGACGACGGATCGACGGCCGTTTACGTGATCGATGGAACGTTCAAGCGTCACGTCGTGAACCAAGCGTCGCTGACCGCGTGGGGTTTTGCAGTGACGAAGATGCCGATCGCAAAGCTCGATGC
This sequence comes from Polyangiaceae bacterium, assembly GCA_039937955.1. Classification (GTDB taxonomy): domain Bacteria; phylum Myxococcota_A; class Polyangia; order Polyangiales; family Polyangiaceae; genus JAICXU01. The sequence continues at coordinate 5,385 of JBDTFL010000636.1, forward strand.
GATGCTGATCGGCGCGGATTGGCCGGAGGCGCCGTTCGTTCTTCAAGGCGAGGGCGAGACCGCTATTTACGTGCTCGATGGCGTGCCGCCGGCAGCAGGCTCGGCCAGCACCACCGTCACGGGCAATGGTGAGTCGACGAACGACGATTCGACCGACACGACAACGCCAGCCTCGGCCGTCGACGATGGGCAGACCGGCGATCCGGGATCGACCGACGCTGCGAGCAATGGTGATGCAGGCGGCGCGAGCAGCGGTTGCTCGATCAGCGCCTCACATGAAACGCACGAAAATACGGGCCTCGGGCTCCTTGCCGCATTCGGTTTGGCGCTCGGCCTTCGTTCGAAAAAGAAGAAATAACGCGCTCGGTCTCTTGCTGCTGCTGACCGTCTCAGCGGCGCAACGCGTTTTCAGGCAAGCGCAAGCTGCGCATGAGAAGAATCCTCACGTGGCCGGAGCTGCGATGAAAGGTGCCCTCCGGCACCCTTGAGATTGTGATCCCAATGGGAATTGAACCCATGTTCCCGACGTGAGAGGCCGGTGTCCTAACCGCTAGACGATGGGACCGTTCTGCAACCGCTAGGTCCTGAAACTACTCTAAAACAAGCTCAAACACGAATCTGCGTCAACTTTGCGTTTACGTCGTGCCGGCTGGGGAACAAGGATTCGAACCTTGATAGCCAGTGCCAGAAACTGGCGTCCTGCCATTAGACGATTCCCCAAAAAATGCGAGAGGCGACGCGGCGTAAAGCGCGGCGCACATTAGCGGCGGCGCGTATCAAGTCAAGCAGCGATTCTGGCGGGTTGCTCTGGCGAAAGGGGTTGACGGCCGACGGCCGGCGCACGAGCTTCCGGGCTCTCGTCCTGTACGCCTTCGCGTAGCTCGGCTCTCGTCCTGTACGCCTTCGCGTAGCTCGGCTCTCTCTCCTGGAGGTTTCATGTCCCGCAAAGTCCGTCCCGTCGGCGATCACGTTCTCGTCAAGCGCAACACCCCGAAAGACGCATCGGCCGGCGGCATCATCATTCCGGATACGGCGCGTGAGAAGCCGGTGTTCGGCGAGGTCATCGCAGTCGGCAACGGAAAAGAGATGCCCAAGAGCGGCAAGATTCGTCCACTCACCGTGAAGGCCGGCGACAAAATTCTCTACAGCATCTACGCCGGAACCGAGGTCACTCACGACGACGAGACCGTTCTCTTGATGGAAGAGAGCGACATCCTCGCCATCGTCGAATAAGTCGCCACCGCAACACGCGAGCGATCGCAAATCGCTCTATTTTTATCGAACAAAACACGTTTCAGATTTCACAGATTCGGAGCCTACTTTCATGAGCGCAAAAGAAATCGTCTACAGCCGTAACGCCCGCAAAAAAATCCTTCACGGCGTGAACATTTTGGCCGACGCGGTCAAAGTCACGCTCGGCCCCAAGGGTCGCAACGTCGTCATCGAGCGCAGCTACGGCGCGCCGACGGTGACGAAAGACGGCGTCACGGTCGCGAAAGAAATCGAGCTCCACGACAAGTTCGAAAACATGGGCGCACAGATGGTGCGTGAGGTTGCGAGCAAGACCAGCGACAACGCAGGCGACGGCACCACGACGGCCACCGTGCTCGCGCAGGCGATCTACACGCAGGGACTTTTGCTCGTCGAAGCCGGCCACAATCCGATGGATTTGAAGCGCGGCATTGATCAGGCAGTTGCGGCGATCACGGCTGAAATCAAGAAGAACGCTACGCCCACCAAAGACAAAGAGCACATCACGCAGGTCGGTACGATCAGCGCGAACGGCGACAAAGAAATCGGCGAGAAGCTCGCGCAGGCGATGGAGAAGGTTGGCAAGGAAGGCGTCATCACGGTCGAGGAATCGAAGACCGCGGAGACCACGGTCGACATCGTCGAAGGCATGCAGTTCGATCGCGGTTATCTCTCGCCCTACTTCGTGACGAACGCCGAAGAGATGAAAGCGGTCCTCGAAGATCCGGTCATTTTGATCTCCGAGAAAAAGGTCGCGTCGATGCAGGACATCATTCCGATCTTGGAAGCGGTCGCCCGCGAAGGCCGTCCGCTTTTGATTTTGGCGGAAGACGTCGAAGGCGAAGCGCTCGCCACACTCGTCGTGAACAAGCTTCGCGGCACGCTCAAAGTCTGCGCAGTGAAAGCGCCGGGCTTCGGTGATCGCCGCAAGGAGATGTTGCAGGACATCGCGATTTTGACGGGCGGAACCGTCGCGAGCGAAGACCTCGGCATCAAGCTCGACTCGCTCACGCTGAAGGAGATGGGCCGCGCGAAACGCATCACGATCGACAAAGACACCACGACCATCGTCGACGGATCCGGCGACCCGAAGTTGATCAAGGCGCGCGTCGAGACGATTCGTAAACAGATCGAAGCGTCGACCAGCGATTACGACAAAGAGAAGTTGCAGGAGCGTTTGGCCAAGCTCGCGGGCGGCGTTGCCGTCGTCAAAGTCGGAGCGCACACCGAGACCGAAATGAAGGAGAAAAAGGCCCGCGTGGAAGATGCACTTCACGCGACGCGCGCAGCAGTCGAAGAGGGGATTGTTCCCGGCGGCGGCGTTGCGCTCATTCGCGCATCGCATGTCCTCGACGCGCTCAAGGTTCTTCCGGGCGAGCAAGCCGGCGTGAATCTGGTTCGTCGCGCCATCGAAGCGCCCATTCGTCAGATCGCGAAGAACGCCGGCGTCGAAGGATCGATCGTCGTCGAAAAAGTTCGCAACGGTAAAGACGGCTTCGGCTTCAACGCCGCAACCGAAACCTACGAAGATCTGCTCAAGGCCGGCGTCATCGACCCCGCAAAGGTCGTTCGCTCCGCGCTCGAATACGCGGCCAGCGTCGCATCGATGATGCTTACCACCGAAGCGATCATCGCCGATCGCCCGAAAAAAGAAGCGGGTGGCGGTGGTGGTGGCGGAGGAATGGGCGGCATGGGCGGTATGGGAGGAATGGGCGGCGGCGATTTCGATATGGACTGATCGCGGCCACTCGGGACGGCTGCGCGTAGCTCGCCTCCTCCCTTCATCCGCGCTATGGTGCGCGAGAAGGCGGCATCACGATGCACATCGCGGTGCCGTTTTCTTTTTAACCGCTGCGGCTCAATCGTCGTTCGGCTCCCACTCGCACGCCATGTTGTCGTCAGTGACCTCGCGTGCACCTTGCGTTCGCGCGAGGATCGCGTCGCGTGACTCCATCGACGCCCATTGCTTTGGCGATGCATCGATGACGCTCAGCAAACCGTCCATGACCTTCTGATCCGATTCGCGCGTCAGGTCGAGCTGCGGCTTGCCGTCGACTTGTGCGTTGCGGAGCACTTCTTTGTAGATGTCGCGATCGAACGTGATGGGCGAGTCGCTGACCGCCATGAAATTTTCGAAACGCACGGCATAGGGAAAAACAAGGCATGCGGTGCGTTGCACGTTCGCCGAGCTCGTCGTGTTGAAATAGTGCAAGCCGCCCGGCAACAGATGCTCGCGCGCGATCTGCATGAACTCGCGCGACAATAGATTCGTCACGTGCGCGCGCCAATGCCAGGTCGTGTTCATCACGATGACGTCGAACTTTCGATCCGGATGACGAAGTAGCCAGCGGCGACCGTCGTCGATCACGATCGTCACCTTCGGATTTTTGAGGAGGCTCGCGACCTCCGGATATTGCGGAATGAGCTCGAGATATCCAGGATCGATCTCGACGATGGTCAAATGATCCAAACCCTGCAAATTCACGAGCTCTTGCGCCCACGAGCCCGAGCTCAATCCGATCATCAGCATCTCTTTCGGATGCGGATGCAGCACCGCGACGGCGAGCGCACGCTCGACGCGATTCTTGTCGTCCAGAAGTGAAACATTGAACGCGCCGTCGTACGCGCCGCCGCCGTAAATGAGCGTGTCTTTGTCGACGGTGATGACGCCGTGACGATTTTCGAGAACGTGCACGAGATGCGTGTCGCGTGTGAACTTGTCCTTGAAGAGGAGCTTTTCGTAGAGCTGATTGAAGAGCGGCTTTGAACAGAGACCAGAAGCGGCAACGCACGCCAACGCGGAAATCCAGCCAAATGCGAGCGTCCCGTTGGTGGGCTCACTGGCAAGGAGCAGCAAGAACGACATCGAAAATCCCGCGCTCGCCAGACCGAAGCTGATGGTGCGCGTCGATGCCATTTCCATCAGCACGAATCCGGTGAGCAAGCTGCCCAACGTCGAGCCGATGATATTTGCAAGATACACGTATCCTAATTTTTGGCCGGCGCGATCATCGGCATCGATTCCGAAGTGCGCGACGAGCGGCAGCACTGCGCCCATCATCGCTGCAGCAACAGCCACCGCGACGAACGCCAGCGTCCACGCCGGAACGAGCGGGAGACTCGGCAAATGAAGTTGGAGCGTAGCGAGCTGGGCGAGCAGCGGAATCACGCAAAAGCTCGCGGCCGATGCGACGCCCATGAACGCGGCGATGACGCGCAAACGTCGTTCGTTCGATCCCTCCGACGAGTCTTTGCAATATTTTCGGCTGACGTCGGCGCCGATCGCGATGCCCAAAAGATAGAAGGCGAGGAGCAATCCGAAGACGGTCGGCAAGCCACGGCTCACGAACGCGAATGCGCGATACCAGAGGATTTCGTAGGACAGCGCGATGAAGCCGCTCGTCATCGCGACGGCGATAGTGATGCGACCTGATGATCGAGCTTTGCGGCGGAGGAGGTCGTTCATGATTCTGCCGCCTCTCTTGCGAGGCTCTTTTTCGCCGCTGCATGCAGCACGAGTGAGCCGAGGCCCGCGATGAAGTTGAGCCCCGCAGCGATTTGAAGTGTCTCGGCCTGACCGAATTTGCCCAGCAGCACGACGACGGCGAGGGCGGACGCGAGCGCCGATCCGAGGGTATTTACGTAATAAAGGCGAGCTACCGAATCACCGACGTTCTTCGAGAGGCGAGAAAAATGCGCGACGAGCAGGGGTAGCGTTCCGCCCATCAACATGGTCGGCAGCAGCAAGAGACCGAAGGTGACGAGGGCGATCTGCAGCGGCGGGAGCTCCAACGTGAGCGTTCCCACTTGATGAAAAATCTTGAGCGAGAACAAACCGAAAACGCCGATGGAGCATTCGGCGACCGCAAAATAAAGCACCGCGGGCCGTTTCGGATTTTTCGAGATGGTGCCGCCGGCCAAGCTTCCGAGGCCCAGACCGAGCATGAACACAGTGACTACCATCGTCACGGCCTCGACGTTGATGCCGTAGATCGAGAAGAGGGTGCGTTGCCAGACGATTTGGTAGAGCAATGCGGCGCAACCAGACACGAAGAAAAGTGCCCTCAAAGCTCGGTGCGCAACGCCAGCATTCGGATGGGGGGCCAGCTGAGACATTTCGGCGTTATATCGCTTTTTGACTTGTCGCAAACGCGCACGGTA
>JBDTFL010000637.1:0-9290 GCA_039937955.1 Polyangiaceae bacterium
CATGGCCGAGCGCGACCCGTGGACGATCGAGTCGCTGCTCAAATGGGCAGCGGACGATTTTCGCGCGAAGGGGATCGATTCGCCGCGCCTCGACGCCGAGGTTTTACTCGGCTGGGCGACCGGAAAAACGCGCATCCAGCTGGTGATCGAATCGAAGAGCGAGCTGAACGGAGAGGGCCTCGCGCGATTTCGTGAAGCCGTGAAGCGTCGGCGTACCCGCGAGCCGGTTGCGTATGTTTTGGGTCAGCGCGAATTTTTCGGTCGCATGTTTCGAGTCGACAAGCGCGTGCTCGTGCCGCGCCCCGACACCGAGGCGCTCGTCGAGGTCACGCTCGAACGCACGCGGCATCTTTCGATGAGCATGCGCGCGCTCGATCTTTGTACGGGATCGGGTTGCGTGGGCATCACGCTCGCGCGCGAACGACCGACGACGCAAATCGTGATGACCGATATGAGCGCCCACGCATTGGTAGTGGCACGCGAAAATGCGCTGCGCCTTGGCGCGTACAATTTAGCTTTATTTCAAGGCGATTTGTTCGCGGCGCTTCGTGAGCACACTGCTGCGAGTATTCGGTTCGACGTCATCGCATCCAACCCTCCATACATCGCGAGTGAAGAAATTCCGGCTCTGATGGCCGACGTGCGTGACTTCGAGCCGAAGCTCGCGCTCGACGGTGGAAAAGACGGATTGGATCTCGTGAGACGCATCGTGAAAGAAGCTCCAGCCCATCTCGAAAAAAACGGAATCGTCGCGCTGGAGATCGGGTTCGATCAAGCCGAGCGCACCCGCGCCATTTTTTTGGAGCACGGGTACGCGGACATCGAAACGAAACGCGACTACGGAAAAATCGAACGCGTCATCTCTGCGCGCTGGCCCGGTTGAAAATCTCCTGGCTACAGAGGATTGCTCAACGAGGGACGGCCGGCGGTGCAGGTTTCGCGCAGCGACCATTGGTGCATGTTTCACCGCTCGGAGCATCGCAGCAGTCGGCGTTCGTGGTGCACGCCTCGAGATCTTGCGAGCACGCACCGCTCGGTTTGTTCGAGCAAACGAGCGCACCTGCGTCGCCGCCCGGACGACAAAATCCAGTGCAGCATTCTTCGCCCGTTGCGCATCCGCTGCCGAGCCCTTCGCAAGGATCGACGACCCAGAATCCGCGCATGTTGCCGGCGCTGAGCTCCTGTCCGGGCAGATAAAATGCGGGATGGCTCGGATCGATTTCGCCGGTCGTCGCATCGATCGCGGCGACCCACAATTTCTTCGTGATCGGCCAATTCGGCGCCGGGCTCTGACCATCCCATCCGTCATAGGGATAACCGGATGCAACGTTTCCGTAGCGACGCCGCGACGTGAACACGACCCAGTAGTAGCCGCCCGAAGCGACCGGATTGATCGTCGGCTCGAAGTTCAGATCCGTGTCGTCGTAGACCTCGAACAAAATGTTCGACGTGCTTTTCGGATTCGGTCGAAAGCTCGGATGCGCCGGCAACGTGCTCACTTGCGACACGTCACAACCCGTAGCGAGGCCGTTCAGCGCACACAAAAGTCGTGGCGTTGCTGCGCCCGTTTCCGGAACATCCGAGTAACGAAGCTGCGCTTTCGCGCCGCCCGCCGGAAATCCGCTGTTGTCGTCGCCGTGCGTGTAGATGACCGAGCCCGCCGGAGCCGGATGCAGCGTGTGCTGGAAAATAAGGGCTTTTGCGTCAGGCGTGAACGACGGCCACGCGACGTATTCGTTCGCAGCCGTCGTCGAAAAGAGCTGACGCAGATTGCTGAAGGCGCCCTCCGATTTGCACGTCACGCTTCCAGGATCGGCGCCGCACGTGAAGTCCATGGCGACGAGGCTTTTGCTGCCGGTCGAAATTCCGCCGGCATCTGCGCCGCTTTCGGTCGCCCACAAAGAGAACGCGACTTTGGTTCCATCCGGAGCGAACGCCGGAGTGGCTGCGGATTTGATCGTGTCGCTGAAGCCGGTCGATGCGATTTTATTTCCGTCGGCGCGTCCGAAGAGCGCGGAGTCGCCGGCATAGTGGTGCCAGTTCGGATTCGGACCCGAGCACGCGAGGCCCATCGTGCCGTCCGGATAAACTCCGGAGAAGGTGAATTTGCCCGTGTTGGTCGTGGAGTCCGAGCTCGTTGCCGAGTGGTAGCTCTGAATGAGCGCGCCGCCGTCGGTGAGATCGTAAGACGATCCGAAATCGTAATTGTAGTCCTGCACGAACAGCGTTTTGCCGTCAGCCGCAACCGAGTGGCAAACGTGGCACTGACCTTTCAATCCAGGCACGGCGAGCGTTGGTGCAGGCGCGCCCGGTTTGATCGCAAGCACGCCGCCTTGTGCGCCGTTCAACGAGGTTCGATAGCTGTTGTAGTAAACGGTGCCGGTGAGCACGCCTTGAGCGATCGACAAATGCTCGGTAATGGGGCCGTAAACCGTGCCGTCGCTCGTGAGAATTTTCACGGTGACCTCGAGTGGATCCGTCGAGCCGCCGTTCGAATACGTCGCCTGTTTCCAAACGCTCGCGTCGATGGGCTGACGTGATCGATCGTCGTCGGTGAAGCCTGCGGTCCCGACCGGCGGATACGCATACGAGCCATCGAACGAAAAATTCGTTTCGCTCAAATGAATTTGAACGGCGACGGTGGTGGACGCATGGGTCGAGCGCCACTGCAAAAGCGGCGCGAGCATGCCGAGCGGAAAAACGGTTTTGTCGTACGGATAGAGGAATTCGAAATTCTCGGCGGTTCCCGCGTCGTACGATCCGATTCCAGAATCCGGTCCGGCATCGGGAAAATAAGCCGTTGCGGGGATCGGCGATGGTGGAACCGATGCGTCCGCGAACGCATTCATTGACATGTCATCGATCGGCAATCCGAAGCCTTTTCCGCCGACGCCGTCGAAGCCGCCGGGTCCACCATCCAAGATGCCGCCGTCGACTGCACCGATTCCGCCGTTTTCGGTCGCGACGATTTTTACGGTGATGGGAACTGCGGCGATCACGGTCCCGTAGGTCGCCGTGACTTGTCCGACGCCTGCGATCGATCCGCTCGCGTCGAATGCGCCAGTGGCGAGCAACGTTCCGAGCTCACCGCGATCGAGCGTCCACGTCGGCGCGACTTTCGTTCCGCCGAACGTCGCGGTGAAATCGACTTCGGTTGGCGCGGACACAGTGGTGCCGCCGCTGACGTCGCGCGTGACGATCACGGTCGGCGCTGCGGGAGAAATGACGAGTGGTCCGTCGTTGGTCGGTCCGTCGGCGCGCGCGTCTTTCGATCCGCCACCGAGCTGCCCGGGCGACCCGCCGTCATCAAAGGCTTGATTTCCAGTGGATCCGTCGAATCCGCTCGGGAAGCTGGAGTCATCACCACCACCACAACCTGCCGCAGTAGCCGATGCAACGGCGAGAACCGAAGCGAGAGCCAACCACACCGAGCCACGTGAAACACGACGCATCAATGATCTCCTCGAGCCGAAGTTGAGCGTGCGAGCACAGCACGCCAACCTTTCAAAGTAGCATCAAGGCGGGCCAGGGCGAGAATTCGGAGTGTTATCCTTTTCGCGTCCTCGATTCTTTGACTCCTGCTGATGCCAACGCTCAAGATCATGTGCGCTGTTTCGTGCGCTCTGCTTACGTCGCTTTCGTCGATGTCGGTTTTCGCGCAGGAGCGGGCGCCGACACCGGATTTGAAGCGTGCGCGCGAGCTCGATCAGCAAGGTGGGCGAGCGTTCAGAGATGGCCGCTACAAAGATGCGATCACGTTTTTTGGTGAGGCATTTCGTTATGGCGCGCCGCCCGTCGAGCTTTGGAACATCGCAAAATGCCATTTGAAGCTCGATGAGCCGGAGGCCGCAGAGGACTCGTTTCGGCAATTTTTGGTGCAGCCCGACTTGACCGCTCAGGACCGAGCGGACGCGACCCAAGAGCTCGAGGAGCTGCGCGGCCGGCCCTCCACACTCGCAATCGATTCGGATCCGTCGGGCGCAACCTTCACGATCGACAACGCCGCCGCGGCACGCGGAACGACCCCCGGTTCGATCGACATTCCGCCGGGCAAGCATCACGTTCACGTCGAAAAAGAAAAAATCGGCGCGTACGATGTCGACGTCGACGCGCGTCTCGGTCGTGCGCTCATCGTGCAAGGACATCTCGCAACGAACGCTGGAAGCGTCACGAGCAATGCGTCCGGCGAATCGGCTAGCACCGCAAGACCAGCGGGCCTCGTGTTCAGCGAAGACTTCGGATTTTTCGTTCCGAAGCTCGGCAACTATGGAGATTCCGTTCGTCCGGTGCTGCATCTCGCCGCGCGTTACGTTCTTCGCAATCTCGGAATCGTCTCGTTTTCAGGCGGTTTGCGCTTCGACGTCACGACCGCCGGATGGCCGACTGGCGGCACGACCCCTACTGCGCCCGCCGCTGTGCAATGCCCGAGCGGAAATGATTTTTTGAACACCGAGCTCGCTGGATTTTTGGTCGGTGGAATTCAAGCGCACGTTCACCGGCGCGTGCAACTCGGCGGAGACATCGGGATCGGGCTTGCTGATTTCGAAGGTGCGCCCGCGGGTGGAGAGCTGTTCGTCACCAATTGCGATCCCTCTTACGGAGTGCGTCCCACATTTCACATCGGCACCGAAGCGTCGTTCGTTCTCACACAATCCGGACCCGTGCGCGTGCGCGTGCTCGTCGAGCCGATCATCTTTCAAGCGCACGCCGCGTACAACGGCACCACCGATCAAGCATCCGCGGTTTGGTGGCGCGTCGGTAGCGCGTTCGGATTCGCGCTCGATCTCTAAATATATGTAATATGCATGCATAAAGTACTCAAATTCAGCCGAATTTTGGCGCTTCCCGTGGTGCTCGGTTTTGCGCCCGGCCCTGTTTCGCCGTCCGCGCTCGCTCCAACGGCGACCGGCTGGCGAGACGCTGGGCTGCGCGGCGTTCGCGGCATCACGATCGGCCCGATCGAAAACGCGTACCACCCTGGCGTCGGCTACGGCACACCCGCTTACGACGCGACGCTCGTCGAAGCGAAATCGATGGGCGCAGAATGGATCGCGATCACGCCGTTCGGGCGCGTCGCCGATCTCACGGGTCGCGGCGTCGATCTCACGTTCGAAGCGCCGTTCGAAGAAAACCGAAAAAATATTCGTCGCGCGATTCTCATGGCGCACGCGCGCGGCTTGAAGGTGATGCTCGTGCCGCACCTGTGGGTCGAGTCCGGGGAGTGGCGAGCGAAGATCGATCCAGGAACCGATGCCGGCTGGGATGCGTGGGCGAAGAGCTATCGCAATTTCGTGATGACGTGGGCCGCGGTTGCCGAAGAAACGCACGCCGAGCTTTTGTCCTCGGGAGTGGAGTTGCGATCGTGGGTGACGACGACGCGTGCGCCGAGCTTCGCGGCGATCCTCCATGATCTGCGCACCGTTTATCACGGCCTGATCACGTATTCGGCAAACTGGGACGACGCTGAAAACACCGTAATTTTAGGCGATCTAGACGTGATCGGCGTGAACGCATTCTTTCCGCTCGCCGACAAAAACGGAGCGTCGTTCGCGCAGCTCTCGGCCGGCGGAGAAAAAATTCGCGACAAGCTCCATACGCTCGCGGAGACCTGGAAGAAGCCCGTGCTCTTCACGGAGATTGGTTACACGACGCGCGAGAACTGCGCGATCGAGCCCTGGCTCTGGCCCGACTCCATGAAGAACGTGAAGGTCGACGAAGCTTCGCAAGCGAACGCGTATCACGCGCTCATCGCGCCACTGCTCGACGAGCCGGACTTTGCGGGCCTCTTCGTGTGGCGTCTCTATTCCGATCCGCACGACGTGTCGCAAGAATCGGAATTCGGATTCTCGCCGCGCGGAAAATTGGCAGAGCTCGTCATGCGTGACGCGTTCGCTGCGCCGTGGGCGTGCGACGGCGTGCGTGGTCCGGCGTGGGGGGATGCGGCGGAAGAACCGGGGTTGATTCCGTAAGAAAGATCCCGCGCGCTGGATTGGCGCGGGACGCCGCGTCTCTCGATCCATTTCGAAAACGCGAAATCGCCTTTAAAATAAGCGGCACGGCGCGTGCTCTAGCCGTGCCCCATGTGGCTTTCGAAGAAGCGCCGAGCATTCGCGGCGCTCGGTTTGCTCGCCGCCGGATGCGATCCGTACACGCGGACGACGGTGATTCAGATGCGAAGCGCAGCGGACGTTGCCGTTCAAGACGTCGACTCGCCGTCCCGCGTTCCGGTGGGCCTCGAGCCGACATCCGCCGAGGTCGCGCGATCCGAAGTGCTCGTCGGTCCAGGATCGACCAGCGATTTGATCGTGATCGCGACGCGACGGCCGGGTGGTGAAATCGTCACCGAATGGCAAACGCGTTTGCCGCTCTTGAACGGCGAGCGTCATACATTGCTCGGCGCGGCCGGCATGGCGACGCTGCGTGACCATGTCGCGATCGATACATCGTCCCCGCAAATCACGATTCCGGTCTGTGGAACGCTGCAAGCGCAAGCCGTCAAAGGACGCTTGATTGGCTACAACGTGCTCGCCACGCAACCGTGCAACGAATCGCACATGACGCAAATCAATCTCGAGACACCGATGACGAACGTCGAATCGATTCATCATGTGTCGACGAACGACATTCGCGGCCTCGGAATTTTGGGCCTGACGATGTCTACGCTCATCCTCGGAGGCATCGGCACGCTCGTCACGTTCGCGCATTTCGCCGACAAGGACGGAAATCTGCAACAACCGACTGTCGGTCAGCGCGTTGCGGGAATTGGATTCATGGGCCTCGGCTTAGGCATCGATTTGGCGCTTTTGCCCGCTGTTTTCGCACCAAACAAAGACGAGGTCGTTTACCCGAAATGACCATTGAAGCGAATTTGGCCGCTTCGATCATCCGTCTCTACGATCGCGGATCGCCATGTCCGGGTCCTTGTTCTTGTTCCGAAAGCTGGTGCCGATCTCGGCGCTCGTGATCGGCTCGTGGATCGGTTTGGTTGGCATTCGCGAAGCCGAGCGCCAAACGCACGCGCAGATCGATCAGGCGCACGACGTGATCGTCGCTACGCCGTATTTGAATTCCGCGATCCAAGCCGTCGATCATTTCATTCACTCCAAGCAAACCCAAGAGACCATCGCGCCCTTCATTCCGACCAGTGATCCGCAAGTGCCGCCGTCGATCGATCCGTCGACGCTGCCCGATCCCGCGCCGTTTCCACGAATGAATCCGACCGCGAATGTCGGTCGTGCGTGGCTGCTTTCCGAAGGGCCGGCGTACGCCGCAAACGACAATCGGAGATTGGTCACGCTTACGTTCGACGATGGTCCCGTGCCGGAAACGACGCCGGCCATTTTACGAGCGCTCGCTCACGACCACGTGCACGCGACGTTTTTCTTGATCGGGCGCTATCTGGACGGCACCGACGCACGCGCGATCGCCACCCGCAACGTAACGAAAAATATTTTGGCGGCCGGGCACATGATCGGAAATCACACGCACGATCATTTGTTGCTCACGACGTCGACGCATGCCGCAGCACTCGCGCAGATCGAAGAAGGCGGCGCATCCATCGAGCGAGCAATCGGCCGAAAGCCCGTATTTTTCAGGCCGCCGTACGGTCAGCTCGATCCGTTCACCGAAGACGTTTTGCAGAAGCGGAATGACGAAGTGGTGATGTGGAACATCGAGGTCGGCGACATGCTGAACGACGACCCCGACGCGATGGCGGCAAGTCTCGAACGTCAGATTTCGAATTCGGGTGGTGGCATCGTGCTCCTGCACGACGTTCGTCCGTCGACCGTGCGCACGCTTCCGAAGTTACTCGAGTGGCTTCACGCGCATCGCTACGACCCCGCGCGGCCGTATCGCGTGGGTTACGACATCGTCGACCTACCGGAATATTTGCGGGCGACCGCCGCGCATCCGCAGCCGTTCACCGATCGCGCCGAAGTCGAAGAGGCCCGCAAAAATGTAGCGCGTGCCGCGCATCACGTGTCGCGTTCGGAGTCTTAATCAGCTGCCGTTCGTCGTGCCGATGCCGCCGATGTCCTTGCACGTTTTCTGGGCCTCGCCCGACGGCTTGCCGTCCGTGATGGCCACCGGGCAATAACCGCCGTGACGAATCTCGTCGATGAGCTCGACGACCGCCGAGCTCGACCACTCACGCGCGCCGTCGAAGCGCGCACGAATGACGCCGCGCTCGTCGATGATCCACGTCTCGGGGTAGAGGTGCGTTCCGTATTTTCCGGCGACGATCTTCGCGTCGGGATCGAAGACGACCGTAAACGGCGGATCGGATTTCAAAATGCTCTTCAGCGTGTCGCGCACGTCGTCTGGGCCGTCGTCGGTAGAGACCGCGAGCACCACCACGTCGTCACGATCCTTCACGATTTTGGCTAGATCCGCGATCTCCGGCATCTCCTCGAGACACGGCCCGCACGTCTTCGTCCAGAAATTCAAGACGACGACTTTGCCGCGATACGCGCTCAGCGTGACGTTCGCGCCGTTCATGTCTTTCAGCGTGAAGTCGGGAGCGAGGCGGTCGGCTGCAGCGTAGTTGGGGTGCAGCAAACAAAGAGCACCGCAGCGACGCCGTGTTTCACCGTCGCGGGCGACGGTCACGAATGCGTAGACGGCAGCACCGGCGCACAAAACGAAGACGATGTACGCGAGCGAGGCGACGAGGTTTATCGGCGCGGGTTCGTCGCGTTTGACGGAACGTTTCGTTACGGGTTTTTCGCTGGCCACGGAAGGTGCAGCATACGCCGCTTGGCTCGCTACAACGACGCGATTTTCAGCGAGCGCTTCGGTGCTTCCTTCGGCAGCGCCTCGAACGCACGCTTGTAGTCTGCATATTTTCCGCCGGCGCGCGTCGCCGTTACGAGTGCGCGGCCTTCGGGCTGTCCGCCTTGCGCGAGAATGTACTCCACCCACGCCCATTTCGCGCTGGTCGAGCGAACATCAGCGCGACCTTTGAGTCCGCGCTTCAAACGATCGAGTCGGTCATGCACGACGTCGACGCCAGCGAACGGTGCACCGTCGAGCGGGGTATTTCGTTTTGCGCAAAACGGGGCGATGCCAAGCGAGATCGGAATGATCTTCGAAAGCTCAGTTGTAAACTGCACACATTCGTCGATGTCGGCGTCGGTCTCGGTGGGCAACCCGATCATCAAGTAGAGCTTGAGGCCGTTCATGCCGTGCTTGCGCGCCATTTCTGCGCATTTTTCCAAATGGCGAATGCGCGCTTTGCGATTCAGTGATTCGCGCAGCCGCTCGCTCGGGCCATCCATGGCGGTCGTGAG
>JBDTFL010000638.1:0-4629 GCA_039937955.1 Polyangiaceae bacterium
ACTTCGGAAGCCGAGCTCCGCACCCGCTGCGCACTAACCCAATTGACTCTTCGTTCGGTGCACTTGAAAACGCCGTTGAGCGTTTTCTGTGCGTATTTTGCGGCGCTACGGTCATTGACGAAATCCGGACGCGAACAAAACTGCTGATCGCGTCCGCCGTGCCCTGACAAATGGTGCGCTCCAAACGAGCCGCGCATCATTCCGGCGTCCCAAGCCTAGTCCCGCAAAAACGACAAAAGAGTTCTTCGCTTCCCATCAAATCCCAAATAGCGAAGCCAGACATCTTCCAGCCCGCGCTCCATTCGGAGCTCGAGCAAAAATTGTTCACCGTGTAGAGCGCATCCGGCCGAATGCGCGCCTCGACAAAAAAATCGGTTTATAAAATCGTTAAAAAATCGACGCTCAAGAGTCTTTACCTGACCGCCCGCAGGCAGCGCCTTTCTCCTCGTCCAAGATCTTCCTATCCATGGCGTGTGCCACGACGCTTGATGAAATAGGCGCGAAAACACCGCTCGATTCGCCGCCTCGAAGTGTCCGCGACGGTCTCGTGCTGTCCCCGGACAGTGTAGAAGCGATGCTAGAAGCGTCCGACCAACCCGAACGTCGCGCCGCTCGCGTGGGAATCACTCACCGTCGGTGCAGCGGTGAGATGCCAATCGATTTTCGCGCTCCCACTCTCCCCGCGAAGATTCGGCGGGAGCGGGCGATGCTTCACGACGACGACGTCCGACTGAAATTCCAGATTCGCTTGCACGATCCCGATGACGGCCGACACGACGAACGCACCCGCGCACGCCAGGTTCGCATACCGCCAATTCACCGCTGAATCGCGGGCGTCAGTGGCGGGCGCCGTCACCGACGGATTGTCGGGGCTCGGATTATTTCGGTAGATGTCTTGCGCCTGCGACGACTTCGAAAGTGAGATCGCGCCGGTCACTCCCGCCGCAACGGCGAGCGCGGATTCGCCGACCAAAAATCCCCAACCGAGCCCCGCTCGCCCATTTTGGAATTGGCCTGCACCGAACGGTATCAGCGCGATCCATCGAGAATGATGCTCGATCGTCGTCTGCGTGGTCGCGAGCTTTTCGATCGCGGCTTGGCGCGCCGCTTCGCGCAGCTTCGCGTCCTCGTCGCGTTTCTTTTTCTCCTCGGCCTGGCGTCGAGCCTCGTCTTGCGCCGCTTGAATTTTTCCACGCACCGCTTCACGTGTGTCGGTGAAGACGTCGAGAACGGCGGTTGGAAAGCTGAGCGGGTCGGGTTCGAAATGCGAATCGTGCTGTAAAAGAAGCTGTTCGAAGAGCGCGCTCGCATCTTTCTTTCGGCCGAGCGCGACCATCACCGCGCCCCAATACATGAACGCTTGATTGATGAGCAGCGGATCATGGATGGTGCCGGTCTTCGGATCGAGCATCTCGCGAAAGCGTTTGTCCGCTTCTTCGTATTGCCGACCGAGATACGCGTTGCGACCTTTGTCGAGCTCCCCCTGATCGTCGGCGTGCGCAATTCCTGACAGCGAGAGTGCTGCCGCGAGCATCAGCGCGGTCAAAAACGAGCGACGCATGGACGAACTACGGATCCTATTCCGCCGCGCTTCCTTTTGCGCAGTTTTTAGGGCGCCGTGAAATCCGCTTCGGCCCCTTGTCCCGCGACCAACGTGAGCTTTTGTTGGTGTTCCTTGTCGCCGTTCTTCACGATGTGAATCGGCATCGTCCCGGACTCCATCGCGATCTTGATAGAGACGTTCGCCGCGATCGGAAGCTCGGGCTCCTCGTTGATTCGATAAGTCGAGCCGATATCGCTGTCTTTGATGAGCAGCGTGGCGGGCTTGATCTTGAGCACGATGTCGAGGTTTTGATTTTGATCGCCGGCCTCGATGTCCTTTTCATCGGGCACACACATGTTGCTCTTGCAGGCGAACTTCAAAACGTGAGGTTGTAGGTCGAGCGTGATCTTCGAACCGGGTTGAGGTGCATCGAGGACCTGCGCGCCATCAACTGCAACGAGAACCCCTTGCGATGGCTTCACGGTGGTGAACGTGATCGTGCGATCGGTGATCTTCGGCGGGGCTATTTTTGTCGGGATCGGTGCAATCGCAACTGTCGTCGTCGGCGCGGATGGCGTTGCGCTCGTAATCGCGACGGGCGCGGAAACCGTCGCACTGGGATGCGCGCTCGGCTTGGGCGAAGGGATGATGTCGGTTCGGATTTCGTCTTTCGCGAAACGCGTGATGCCGAAGGCGGCTGCACCGATCACGATCGCTCCGAAGATCGGCGGCGCCAAACGCCTGACCATTCGCCGTCGTGCCTCGGCGCGCTGCAAGCTGGTGACGACGCGAAGCAGCTCGCGATCCTCCGGCGCATACGCGAGCGCGCGATTGTAATCCGCCGCGGCCGAGAGGCTGTTTCCGTCGCGCCGCGATTTTCCGGCAAGCTCGCAAAGCTTCTCGATGGTCTGACGTTTGTGACGGTCGCCATAGCCCTTTGGATCATCGAAAAACGCTTCGATTTCCCCGCGCGGTGACGTCACGCCGAGGCGTTTCAATTCGCTGCAGAGCTCGTCACGCATGCTCGTCGCGTCTGGAAACCTGTCGCCGACGTCGTGCGCAAGCGCGCGATCCAAAATCACGCTCCAGTTTTTTCCGACGCTCGCTTTTTCGCGTTCGGCCTTCGCGTACAAACCCTCGAGCACGCGACGCAGCACTTGCGCGGGGTTCGTGCCTTCGAATGGCAGGTGACCGACCATGCATTCGTAAAGCAAGACGCCCATGCTGAAAACGTCAGCGCGTTCGTCGACGTCGCCGCCTTCGATCTGCTCTGGCGCCATGTGCGCGGGGCTGCCGAGCACTTGACCGGTGGATGTGACGCCTTGGGCGTCGAGCAATTTTGCGATGCCGAAATCCGTGAGCTTCACCTTCACGCGATCGCCCATCGCGTCGGTCGGTGTGGTGCGCGGCGGTTTATTTTTTCCGCTGGTTGGCGCCGGCGTTGCACCTGCGTCCGGTTGTGGAGGCGGGGGCATGTGCTCGATCATCACGTTTTCAGGCTTGATATCGCGATGTACGACGCCCGAAACATGCGCGTGCGAAAGCGCGGCCAAGAGCTCGACGCCGATCGACGCCGCGACCTCCGGCGGCAACGCGCCATTTTGCTGGAGCATTTTTCGCAGCGTGTCGCCGCGTACAAGCTCGACGACGAGGTAGTGCTCTTGCTCGTCTTGCGCGGAGACATCGAACACCTCGACGATGTTGGGATGCCGCAATTTCGCGACAGCTTTCGCTTCGACGAAGAAGCGATGCGCCACCTCCGGTGAGTCGCGCAAATGCGGATGAATCACTTTAATGGCGACGTCACGAGCGAGACGCGGGTCATGCGCGCGATAGACCGTGGCCATGCCGCCATGCCCGATCTCCTCTTTCACCTCGTACTTAGCCAGCACGGGCACGCGTGTTTTGAAGATCGGCCCCGCCTGTGCCATCGACCTAAAGAGTTACACGCTTTGAGGTCGACTCAAAGGCTTGATAAAGCAGCTTGTTTTTGGGGCGATTTCGATTCGCGAAATCCAGCAGATCAACCTTTGAGGCCGAGACGCTTGAGGCGACTGCGCAGCGTGCTCTCCGAAAGGCCTAGCGAGCGCGCGGCCCGCGACTGATTGCCGTCGGCGCGTTGCAGTACCTGCACCAAAATTTCGCGTTCCAAATCGTCGAATGTGGTTCCCGTTTCCGGAACGCGCAACGTGATGACCGACGGGTCTGCCGCTTTGAACGTACGCGGCGACGAGGCCATCCCCGAAATGCGCACGTTGCCGGATGACGGATTTCCGGCAGCCATGATGCGTTGCGAAGACGCGAAGCCTCCGGGCAAACCTTGCATCGACGGCGGCGGCTCGTCGTCGTGGATTTCCACTTGCGCGGGGAGATTCAGATCCGCGACGTCGACCTCTTTGCCTGCGTGATAAATCACGAGGCGCTCCATGACGTTCGAGAGCTCGCGCACGTTACCGGGCCACGAATGATTTTCGAGCGCGATCCACGCTGCGTCGCTCACGCGCGGAAGCAGGCGACCCATGCGTCGTGATGCGGACTCGAGCATGGGCGCACCGAGACCGCGAACGTCTTGCGGACGATCGCGAAGCGGCGGAATGAAGATCGGCGCGACGACGAGTCGATAATAAAGATCGAGACGGAAATTGTTGTTCTGCGACTCGGCGAGCAGATCGCGGTTTGTCGCTGCGATGATTCGGCAGTCGACGCTGCGTGGCTCACTGCCACCAACCGGCCAAATTTCCCGGCTCTCCAGAGCTCGGAGCAGCATCGCTTGAAGCGGCAATGGCGCTTCACCGATTTCGTCGAGGAACAAAGTGCCGCCATCAGCCAGCTCGAAAAGCCCGCGTCGCGACGCTTGCGCGCCCGTGAATGCGCCGCGCACGTGACCGAACAATTCGCTGGTCATGAGCTCGGGAGGTAACGCCGCGAGATTCTGCGCGACGAAGCGGCCGCGTTTTCGATTGCTGCGCTCGTGAATGGCGGCTGCGACCAATTCTTTGCCGACGCCCGTTTCACCGTGCAAAAGCACGCTTGCGTCCGTTCCGGCAACGGCGATCACTTGCTCGAGCACGCGCGCCATCGCTGGC
>JBDTFL010000639.1:0-3376 GCA_039937955.1 Polyangiaceae bacterium
GGCGCAGTCCGGGTCGGCGACCAAGCCAGGGACCAAGATCGATCTCTCTGGAAGCGAGGTGCACTGGCGTGACGCTGTGGCCGAGTTTGCTTCGGATCAAACCGTGCGCCTCTTCAATGCGCCAGAGCTCACGGTGCGCGTTCCGAAAGCGGTCATCACGTCATCGTCGATGCAGGGAACGGTCGACGTCGATCTGCCGCGCGCGGAGTCTTCGGATCTCGCGACTCTCCATGATTTGTTGCCGCTCCCCGACAGCGTGAAGCTGATTGGTGGTGTCGCGAATGCGAATGCACACGCGACCGTCGATCTGGCGACGCTCACCGGCCGCGGCGAGGTGACTCTTTTGGCGAGCCGCCTCGACGTGCGCGTCGACAAGACCCCGATTTACGGGAACCTCGGTTTGCATTTGCGTGCAGTGCGCGCGGCGAATGGGGTGACGGATCTTTCTGGCTCGACGCTCGCGTTCGCGCACGGAGACGCACCGAATGCGCCACGCACCGAGCCTTGGTCTGCGAAATTCGACATGCCCGCGGCCACGTTGGTGTTGACGCCAAGTCCCTATTTTTCAGCTGCTCTGCGCGGTCAAGCGACCGACGCGTCGCCGGCGACACTCTTCATTTCGGGAGCAACGGGGATTCCGAATTGGCTCACGAATGCGTTTCGCATGCGCGGTCTCGTCATCGCGACGGGCTTACTCATCGGGCCCTCGCGACTCGAGGTGCAAGGCTTCGACGCACGCGGTGACGGTGCGTTCGTGCGGTTCGAATACTCGCGCCTTGGAGCGATGAAAGACGGCGCGATGTACGTGGGCGCAGGCCCGTTCGCGACGTCGGTCGATCTCGCGGGAGGAAGTGCTCGCCTGGTTTTGTTCGGACCTGAAAAATGGTTCAACGACGACGTCGCGAAAATTCGCCGCAACGAAGCTGGTGCTGTGAGGGTGTCTCCTTGAACCTTCGCGGCATTGGATTGGTTTTCGCCTTGCTCGCATCCGGCGCCAAGACCGCGCGCGCAGAAGATGCGCTCAACTCCAGCGACAAACCCACGCCTGAAGAGCAGCAACAAAAAAAGAAGGAGCCGCCCGACGGCAAATTCGAGCTCAACGTGGTGCCGATCGTGGGAGGCAGCACCGACATCGGTATCGGCGGCGGCGTGTTCGGCGGCCTCTCTCGCGTGAAAAAAGGCCACGAGCCCTTCTTGTGGGATGTCCAGACCGCGGCCACATTCACGTTTCGCGAGCACAACGGCGCGCTGCAATCGCCGTATCAAGACGTGTACGTGAAGTTGATCGTGCCGCAATTCCTCGGGCTTCCGTTGCGTCTCGAAGTTCGGCCGTCTTACACATGGGAGCAGACGCTCGGTTATTACGGCGTCGGCAACGCATCGGTCGCGCCCAGCAACGCGGCGAGCGGTTATGAACAATACGGACGACTTCATCCAGCATTCGACGTCTTCGGTCGGCTCAAAGTCGTCGACCACGTCGCGGCGCAAGTCGGCATGCGCTACACGCAAAATTCTGTTCAGGTCGATCCGAGCTCGAAGCTCGCGCAAGACCTCGCGTCCGCCGATCCGGAAATTCATTCGCTCGTGCACGGACCAACCGGCATGCACGGAGTCGCGCTTTTTCAGTACGGTTTGCAGTGGGACAACCGCGACAACGAAGTGTCGACGCACTCCGGAATGTTCCACGAGATCACCGTCAAAGCGAGTCCCGGCGGCACTCCGGAATTTCCGTATCGCTACGGACAAGCGAATGCGAAAGCGCGTTTCTACATTCCGATCATCAAGCCGAGGCTCACGCTCGCACTGCGCGCTGTCGTCGATGCGCTCGTCGGAGACCCGCCGTTTTACGAGCTCTCGCGTTTCGACGACACCTACGCGATCGGAGGATCGAACGGCGTGCGAGGTGTTCCCGGACAACGCTATTCCGGCAAAATCAAAGCGTTCGGTAACATCGAGCTCCGCAGCGAGATCGTGAAGTTCCGAGCGCTGAAGAAAAACATGATCTTCGGCGCAGTCGGGTTTTTCGACGGCGGTCGCGTTTGGGCCGATTGGAAGCCGGAGCCGCAGCTCGACGGCACGGGTCTCGGTTTGAAATACGGAACGGGCGGGGGACTCCGATTGCAATCGGGCGACACGTTCGTCATTCGTCTCGACGTTGCGTGGTCACCGGATGCGACGCCGATTGGCGCGTACTTCGGTGCCGATCAAATGTTTTAGCGCGCGTTGTGGCTTGTTGATCGCACCTTCACGGCTTTGCGTCGTTAGTGCGACGCCTTACAAACCTCGAACCAGGAGATCGTCATGGGCAACGAAAATAAGCCGATCAAGCAGGATCAGACGCGCAAGCATTCGCCGAATCAGGGACCGGATTTCAATGCGCCGGCCCGCGATCGAACGGACGGCGAGCGCAATCACGACCAAAAGATTCAGACGCCTCAGAAGTAAGTACGCTCGCCGGAATGCAACCTCGGGAACGCGCCAAGCGATTGCTGCATGCATTCGTAGAAGCAGGTGAGCAGTGGGTCGACGATGAAGGCTATCGACTCGCCGCTTCGCTTTCGTACTACGCACTGTTTTCGATTTTTCCGTTGTTGCTTCTCTGCGCGACCGTTTTTGGAATTGCCCTGGGTAACGACGCCGCTTCACGTCAGCGCGTGCTCGAATTTTTTTCGTCGTCGATTCGCTCGGAGCAGGTGAGCTCGACCCTCGATGCCGCTCTTGCCGGAATGCAGCAGCATTCGTCGGCGCGCGGGGTCGGCCTTATTTTTGGCTTGATCGGCTCGTTGCTTGGTGCGAGCGGCGTCTTCAGCGAGCTCGACACCGCGTTCAATCGCGTGTGGCGCATCAAGCCCCGCGAGACCCACGGCGCGAAGCAAATCGTGATCGGCTTTCTTCACGACAAGCTTTTGTCTTTCGGTTTGGTGGTGCTCTCGTGCGCGATGTTGGTGGCGTCGGCCGTCGTGAGCCTTCTCGCGTGGACGCTCGGGAGCCAGCTCTCGAACGCGCTCGGAGTTCCCTGGCTCATTCCGCTCGCGAGCCCGTTCGCATCCGCTGCACTCGGGATGGTCGCCATGACCGCGATCTTCCGGATCGTGCCGCGGAAAAAAGTTCCTTTGCGCGACGCTTTTTCGGCAGCCATCGTCACCGGCATTTTGCTTTATCTGCTCAAGCTCGTGTTCGGTCTCTACCTTCATCTGTTCACGGGTTACGCCGCTTACGGCGTTGTGGGCGGCATGCTCGCGCTCGTGACGTGGATCTATATTGCGTCACTGATCTTGCTCTACGGCGCGGAATTTTCGCGCGCCTGGCATGACGCCCGAGTGTGATCCCAGCGCGCAGCGTGGCGTTTTGCATCACGAAATAGGCGCATTTAAGC
>JBDTFL010000640.1:0-2767 GCA_039937955.1 Polyangiaceae bacterium
AAGAGACGATGGTTTTTCCGAGCATCGAGGTGCTGCTTTCCATTGCGACGACGATCGTGGCGATGGGCGGCATCGGCGCAACCGCGGCGTGGCAGCTCGAGACGCAAGCCCGCGACGCCTTTTTGCAACGGCGCGTGATTCGCGATCAGCTCTTGTCGCTCGACGTCGAAAAGGGAAAGAGCGACGCCCTGCTCCTCAACATTCTTCCGGCAACGGTGGCCGATCGTTTGAAGCAAGACGGCGAATCGATCGCCGAAGGTTTCGGACAAGTGACGGTGCTTTTTTCGGACATCGTCGGCTTCACCAAGATGAGTGGTCGCTTGGAGCCGGACGAGGTCGTGCGTCGTTTGAACCTTATTTTTTCGGCATTTGATGCGATCGCTGATCGTCTGCACGTCGAAAAAATCAAGACGATTGGCGACGCGTACATGGTCGCCGGAGGTTTGCCGGATCGCAGTGAGGATCACGCCGAAGCCATCGCCGAGATGGCGCTTGCGATGCGCGAGGCTCTCGAAGAATTGAAACCGGCGCTCGGTGAAGCCGTTTCGATCCGCGTCGGCATTCACACCGGACCGGTCGTCGCCGGCGTCATCGGCAAGAAAAAATTCATCTACGACATTTGGGGCGACACCGTGAACACGGCGAGCCGCATGGAATCGCACGCGCTTCCCGGCACCATTCAAGTCACGGCAGAGACGGCAAAGGCGCTCGAAGAAAAATACGTGCTCACGCCACGCGGAGAGATCGACGTGAAGGGCAAAGGGATGATGAAGACGTGGTTTCTCGAAGGCCGAAAAGTCGAGTCCTAAACACCTGCGCGTAGCTCGGCTCGCTCAGCGCGAAATCAGCCGGCGAGAAGCACGTCGACTGCGACGTCGATATCCGCGGCCCCGGCGACACGCTGCATTCCACTGTGCGCGCGGCAGCAATTCACCTCGGTGAACGAAACGTTTTCGCAGCACTCACAAATCGCGAGGTCGTATTCGTAGTCCCACGGACGCGCCAGGAAATCGGCTGCAAAAAGCGACATCACACGCTCGGCGAGGCGCGAGGTTTTGTGCGAAACGGGGACCCAACCGGCAACGCCGATGTCGTCGATGCATCGCGTGACGACGTTGTTGGCGATGAACGCGCGACCTGCGTCGAGGCTCGAACGCGCGGCTTGGAGATCACGAAGCATTTGCAACACTTCAGCGTGTGCATTCTCCATGATGCCCGTGAGTGCTTCCGGCGGAACGGACGGTATGGGTGCGATCGAAACGGGGGTGCCATACGCAGGTGTCATCTTGCGCTGAGGTTTGGGAGCGCCGATGACGAGCGGGCGATAGCTCTCCTGCAACCACTCGGCGAGATCCGCCTTGTTCCAATGGCGTGCGTTCGCGAGAAATCCGAGAGCTGCGCTGCGACAGAGATCGGCAACGTCGTTGCTCGTTCGATCTTTCAAGATCGGAATGAGCGGTGCCGAACGATGCCGAGTCGGTAGCGTCAAAACATTGGCGGTCGGGTTGGTGCTCATGTCGGAACGCATTGCATCGGGTGGTCCATGTGATCCGAGAAAATCCGGATCATCCGAACCATGCTGAAATCGGCTCCATTTCGTGTCTCTGAAACTCCTGAATGAAAAATCAGCGGGGTCGCGCTCACCCCGGGTCACGGCTTACTGCGATGAGGGTGGGTCGAGATCAGCCCGCTTCGTTCGCAAGATGCCGACGAGCTCGCCGGACGGATCGAATGCTCGCGGTACATGCAGCGACTTTGGGGCCAACGTTCGCGCGCCCGAAATTCGAGAGTGCTAGCGTGGGCGCATGACATCGGCGAGCGTCAATCGCGATCAGATCGACTACTGGAATGGCCGCGCCGGAAATAGGTGGGCAAGCGAGCAAGAAACGCTCGATCAGTCGCTCGCACCTTTTGGAAATGCAGCGATCGCAAAAGCCGCCATTAAATCAGGTGATCGCGTCGTCGACATCGGATGCGGATCGGGAGCCACGACGATCGCGCTCTCGGAAAAAGTGGGCGCGGCCGGCACGGTTCTCGGAATCGACGTCTCGGCGCCGATGCTCGCGCGCGCGAAAGAGCGTGCTCTGAAAACCGCGAACGTGAAATTGCTCGAAGCCGACGCCGCGCTCCACGCGTTCCAGCGAACGAACGATCTTCTCTTCTCGCGTTTCGGCGTGATGTTCTTCGTAGACCCGATTGCGGCCTTCACGAATTTGAAAACAGCGCTCGTGCCAACGGGCCGGCTCGCGTTCGTGTGTTGGCGTCCGCTCACGGAAAATCCGTGGATGAGCATTCCTCTCGACGCCGCTGCAAGTGTCTTGGGCGCCGACCCGACGCCGCCTTCACCGCATGCACCGGGCCCGATGGCATTCGCCGATCCGGATCGCGTGAGAAAAATTCTTACGGAAGCCGGTTTTCACAAAATCGAAATCGAGCCGCGGCACCTACAGCTCGGCAGACTCACGCGTCTTGAATTTCGGTTTGGCCGATCAAGGATGCACGGGCACCACATCAGAGGTCGCGCTCGACGTTCGTTGGACCGACGGCACTTTATTGCATCTCGATGCCGGCGCGTTCGCGCTCAATCAGTACATCACGATCGACTACACCAAAGGTCTGCTTACCACGCCGTGACGATCCACGTGGCAGCGGGAAGCGCGACGACGTTCCCGTTCAGGTGACGTGACAGCGCCGCACGCAATGCGTCGCGGGCTTTCACATGCTTTGCTTCCGGCGCTTCGGCGATCGCGCGCGCGGCTGGACCAAT
>JBDTFL010000641.1:0-12326 GCA_039937955.1 Polyangiaceae bacterium
GGGATCTCCCATCACGTACGCGCGAACGAGCGGCTCGCACGCGGCGACGAACTTGTCGTAGACGTCCGCGTGCACGTAGATGCGCTCGACCGCGCAGCAGCTTTGGCCGGCGTTGTAGATCGCGCCGTCGACGATGTTGTTGGCGCTCTGTGCGATGTCGGCGTCGGCGGCCACATATGCCGGATCATTTCCGCCGAGCTCGAAGCCCACGTGCATGAATTTGTGCGCGGCGGCTTGCGCGATGCGATGTCCGCCGAAGATCGATCCGGTGAAGATGACGTGATCGACGCGCGGATCAGCGACGATTTTTTCGCTGGTCGGATGATGGCAGTCGAGCGCTTGCACGAGGCCTTCCGGCGCTCCGGCTTCTGCGAATGCTTTTGCGAAATGGCCGCCGCACAAAGGAGTGCGCGGTGAGTGCTTTACGATGACGGCGTTGCCAGCGAGCACCGCCGGAATCACCGCGTTCACCGCCGTGAGCAACGGATAGTTCCACGCCGGCAAATCCAAAACGACGCCGAGCGGCACGTGCGCAATACGTCGCTCAAAGCCTTCTTTTTTCGGCAATTCGTCGTCTTTGAGCGCATCTTCTGCGATCGCGATCATGTGACGCGCACGGCCCGCCATTCCTGCGACCTCGCCTTTGGCTTGCGAGACGGGCTTGCCCATCATCTTCGAAATGTCGCTCGCGATCTGGTCGGCGTTTTTTTCCATCGCCGCGGTTGCGCGCTCACAGAGCGCTTTGCGATCGGCAACGCTGCTGTCGCGATACGCGTGCGCCGCATTTTTTGCGGCGTCGAGCTTGTGAGAAACCTCGGGCTCTTCGGCGAGCGGAACCTCGCAGGCGGTCTCTCCGGAGTAGGGATTGTCGACGGTGAGCGTGCTCATGATCATTTTATAGAGGGTTTTCCGGTCTCCCACGAGAGCCGATGCCCTGAAGTTTAGTCACGACGAGCCGTTCTGCATGGAAGCCCCAATGGAAAAGCCCGTCCATCTGATCTACGTCAGCCGTGCCGCGGTCCCTTTTTCGAAAGACGACATCGCGAAGCTGCTGAAAAAAGCGCGCGCGACCAACGCGCCGCTCGGAGTGACCGGCATGCTGTTGCATGTCGATTCCTCTTTTTTTCAGGTGCTGGAAGGTGACGAGCTCGAGGTGCAAGGCCTCTACAACCGCATCGCAGGGGATCGTCGTCACGGCACGGTGCTGAAGCTCGTGTCTGAGCCGATCGAGAAACGAGATTTCGCGCAATGGACGATGGGACACGCGCTCGCGACGCGCGCTGACATTGCGGCGCTGGACGGCATGAATGATTTCTTCGTGAAGGGCTCGTGCCTGAGCGACCTCACTCTGGGCGCTGCACAAAAGCTGCTGCGCGCTTTCCGCGAGGGGAGCTTCCGCGCGCCGATCCGCTAGCAAAAAATTTTCCGGTGGGCGTATTGGCTTTGAACAATTTCGCGGGCTCGCCTTCGAAGATCACGTTTCCGCCTTGATTTCCGCCCTCTGGGCCAAGCTCGACGACCCAATCCGCCGATGCGATCACGTCGGGATGATGCTCGACGATGACGAGCGTGTCGCCGCGATCGACCAAGCGATCCAAAACGCTGACGAGCCTGCGTACGTCCGACAAATGCAAACCGGTCGTCGGTTCATCCAAAACGTAGAGCGTGGGTTCATGTGCAACTCCCGCCGTGAGCTCGGCGGCGAGCTTGAGTCGTTGCGCTTCGCCGCCCGACAAAGTGTTGGAGCCTTGTCCGAGCTGCACGTAACCGACACCGAGGTCGGTGAGCGTGGCGAGCGGTCGTGAGATTTTTTGATGCGTCGCAAAAACCTTCGCGGCGTCTTCGGCGGATAAATGCAAAACGTCGCCGATGGACAATCCTGCATAACGAATGTCGAGCGTCGCGGGTTCGAAACGCGCGCCGCCGCATGCCTCGCAGGGAGCGACGACGTCCGGTAAAAAAGCCATCTCCGCGACGATCATGCCTTGGCCTTCGCAAGCCACGCAGCGTCCGCCGCCGTTCGAGTTGAACGAAAAACGCGCAGGCGTGTAACCGCGAACTTGTGATTCAGGAAGGTGCGCGAACAGGCGGCGGATTTCGTCGAAGATCCCGAGGAACGTCGCCGGCACTGATCGCGGCGTGCGTCCGATTGGCGATTGGTCGACGGCGAGCGCGCGCTTGAACGCTTTCTCGCCCTTCAATTTGTCGAAGGGCATCGGCGGTGTGGTGACTAGATCCAATGCTTCGCGAACCGCGGGATAAAAAACGCTGCGCACCAGCGTGCTCTTGCCCGAGCCGCTCACTCCAGCGACGACGCTCATGCGGCCGACCGGAATTCGCAAATGCGCCTTCTTCAAATTGTGCGCGGTCGCTCCGGTGAGCTCGACCCAGCGATCCGAAATCGGCCGGATTTTACGGGCGATCCGTGAGGTATCGCGCAACGCGCGCGCGGTCGGTGAGCGGTCGTCGCTCAGCACGCTCGCTGCAGGTCCAGCTGCCATGATGTGTCCGCCGTTGCGTCCGCCGCCTGGTCCGAGATCGATGACGTGATCGGCTGCGGCGATCGTCTCCGCGTCGTGCTCGACGACGAGCACGGTGGAGCCGACCTCGGTTAGGGCACGCAAGTTCGCCAAGAGCAAACGCGTGTCGCGTGGATGCAATCCAATCGTCGGCTCGTCCAGTACGTAGAGCGCGCCGGTGAGCCCGCTGCCCAATTGCGCAGACAAGCGAAGACGCTGCATCTCGCCGCCCGACAAAGTGGAAGCGGGCCTGTCGAGCGCAAGATATCCGAGCCCGACGTCGGCGATGAACTCCAAACGGCGCGCGAGCTCGGCGTGCGGTGCTTCTGCGATCAATGCGTCCCGGCCCTTGAATTTCCAGCGTTTCGTGATCGCGAGCGTGCTGCCGACGTCGCGTGCGGTGAGCTCGTGGTAGCGCTCACCGAACAAACGCACGCCGCGCGGAAGTGCAGCGAGGCGCGCGCCGCCGCACGCTTTGCATTTGGGTGCGCTCGAATCCGATGCCTCGTAACCGGGACGACCGCCTGTGCGACCTTCGGGAGCACGTGCCGCGGGAGTCACGCGGCCGCTGCCCTCGCACACTTCGCACTGTCCTTGTTTCGTGTTGAACGAGAACCAACGCGGGTCGAGCTCGGGCACGCCGGTGCCGCATTTTTGGCAGGACCGCGCGGTGGACCACATCTCTTCGTTGGCGGCAGTGAACGCAGTTGGTGGTCTGCTCGACACGCGAAGCGCGCCGCCTCCCCAAGCGATCGCGCGATCGAACGATGCGCGATCGAAATCCTTGAGCTCGCCGTAGTGAACGATGAGATCGATGGTGTGCTCTTTGTTTTTGATGAGCTTGGGAGGGGGTGCGATAGCAACGATCTTGTCGTCGACGCGTGCGGTCTTCACACCAGCGCGCGCGGCAGCGACGAACAAATCGAGATATGTGCCTTTGCGCGCACGAACCGCCGGCGCATAAACGGTCTTTTTTCCTCGCTGGTCGTGAAGCCGCTCGAAAAGATCGTCGCCGGACAGCGGCGCGACGACCGCGTCGCATTTCGGACAATGGAGCTCGCCCGCCTTTGCGTAGAGCAACCTCAAATAGTGCGCGACCTCGGTCACGGTGGCGACGGTGGAGTTCGCGCCGGCGCGTGAGATGCGTTGCTCGAGAGCGATGCTCGGTGGAACGCCGGTGACTTTGTCGACGTCGGGGCGGGGGAGGGTCGGCAAAAATTGCCGCGCGTAAGGCGTGAGCGTTTCCATGAAGCGGCGCTGGCCTTCCGCAAAAATCACGTCGAACGCGAGTGAGGACTTTCCAGAGCCGCTCGGGCCGGTGAGCACGCAGAGCTTGCCGCTCGGGATTTCGCAGCTGACGTCTTTGAGATTGTGCTCGCGCGCATGGAATACGCGAATCGCGTTTGGAGCTTGAATTCTCGGGCGTTTCGACGCGACCAATTTCGTGCGCGCGCCCTCGACGACGTTACGAAGGGCTTCGCCGGTTTTGGTTTTCGACTTGGCGATGTGATCGGGTGTGCCGGTTGCGACGATTTTTCCGCCGTGAGGTCCCCCGCCAGGTCCTAAGTCGATGACCCAATCAGATGCGCGTACGACATCCAAATCGTGCTCGACGACCAGGACGCTCGCGCCTTCGTCGACCAATTGATGAAGCGCGTCGATGACGATGCCAGTGTCGAGCCCGTGCAAACCGGTGCTGGGCTCGTCGATGACGAACAGCGTCTTTTTTGCGTCTTCCGAGAGCGCGCGCGCGAGCTTCAAGCGTTGCGCTTCTCCGCCCGACATCATCGACAGCGGCTGACCGAGCGGCAAATATCCGAGACCGACGCGGAGTGCCGGCTCGAGCGCGCGGCGCAATGCGTGATCGCGTTCGAGCGACGGCGCGCCCGGCGGATCGAAGAGGTTGATCGCTTCTTCGATCGTCATCTCCAAAACGTCGGCGATCGTTTTTCCTTTGTGTTTCACCTCGAGCACTTCGGGTTTGAAACGCTTGCCGCGACACACCGGGCAGAGGAGCGATACGTCGGCCAAGAATTGCATCTCGACGGTCTCGTAACCCTCGCCCGCGCACGTTTCGCAGCGACCGATCGCCACGTTGAACGAGAAATGCGACGGCGTGAGGTCGCGCACAATCGCCTCATTTTCTGCAGCAAATCGCGCGCGAATGCGATCCCAGGCATGCGTGTACGTTGCAGCATTTCCTCGTGCGGTGCGTCCGAGCGGCGCTTGGTCGACCAGCGTGACGCGCGAGAGTGCACCAACGCCGTCGATGCGATCGTGCTTCGCGGGGCGTGGCAAATTCATGTCGCCCAAAGCCCGACCGACGGCGCGATAGACGATGTCCTCGACGAGCGTGGATTTTCCCGAGCCGCTCGGACCGGTCACTGCGCACACGACGCCGAGTGGAATGTCGACGTCGACGTGATCCAAATTGTTTGCCTCGATGCCGTGCACTCGCAGAAAATTTTTGGCGGTGCGCGGCGTTTTGTTTCCTACCGCGCGTGCGTCCTCATTTTTCCAAGCGCGGGCCGTCGGTAGATTTTTTTCTTTGCTGATATTTTCGGGCGGGCCGTCGAAGAGGATTTTGCCGCCGTTTTTCCCGGCTCCCGGACCGAGCTCGACGACGCGATCACATGAAGCAACGACGCCGCGATCGTGCTCGATCACCAAAACCGAATTTCCAGCCTCCGCCAAATGGCGCATCGCTTTCGTGAGCGGCGCGACGTCGGCTGCGTGAAGTCCTACCGTCGGCTCGTCGAGCACGAACATCGATCCGGTGAGCGACGCACCGAGCGCAGTCGTCAAACCGGCGCGTTGTGATTCACCGCCCGACAAAGTTCGCGCTTGGCGATCGAGCGTCAGATAACCGAGTCCGACCGCCTCCAAATAACCGAGACGCGACGCGAGCTCTTCGCGCACCCGTTTTCCCTGCGGATCGCGTGCGGCAACACTCGCCAACAGCGCATTCGCGTCGGTGACCGCGAGGTGATGCCACTCACCGATATTTTTTCCGGCGACGCGATACGCGAGCGCCGTCGCATTCAAGCGCGCCGCATGGCACGACGGGCACGGCGTGTATTCGCGGAAGCGCGCCAAAAAAACGCGCACGTGCATCTTGTACGTGCGGCCCTCGAGCCATTTGAACCACGCGCGAATACCCGGATATTTCCCGCCTTTCCATTCGCCTTCACCCTCGATGATGGCGTCGCGTTGGGCCTTGTTCAATTTCTGCCAAGGAACGTCGGTGGGGATTTTTTTCTTTTTGCAAAACTTGTCGAGGACGCCGCGCTCCCATTCCGAGCTCGGGCCCGACCACGCTTTGATCGCGCCTTTCGCGATGCTCTTGTTCGGATCGGGAATGACCTTGTCCCAATCGATGCTGATGATCCGGCCGAATCCTCGGCACTCGGCGCATGCGCCGAGCGGTGAGTTGTACGAAAATAATCCGGGCCGCGGCTCGTCGAACGACCGCGTGCACTTCGGACAAACCAAACCACGCGCGACCGACACACGACGCACCGACGACGAATCCGAATTTTCATCGAACATCTGAGCTTGTGACCGGAGGGAATCCCGCCCTCGGGGCGGATCGGTGGAGATGCGCAATTCCGCGCGACCATTGCCGCGCGTCCACGCGGTTTCGATCGCTTGCTGAACGCGTCGCATGTCTTCTTTGCGAACCACGATGCGATCCAAAACGACCTCGACGCGAACATCCGGTGCGGTCGCTTCGCTCGGCTTCACTTGATCGATGTCGCGGAAGCTTCCGCCGACCAAAAGTCGCCGATAACCGTCTTTGATCAGCGACTCGCGCAATTCCAAAAATGCGTCGGCATCTTCGGCGCGCACCGGATAGCTCACGACCGCGCGTGCGCCATTTTCTTTCACGAGAAGATCCTTCGCTGCACGCTCGGGCGTCGTGGCGACCGCATCCAATCCGCAATCCGGACAACGCGGCACGGCCTCACGCGCAAATAGCGCTGCGAAATACGGCTCGAGGTCTGCCATCGTCGACAGCGTGGATCGGCTTGATTTTACGGGTGCGCGGCGATCGACTGCGACGCTGGCTGCAACCGGATCGAGCTTGTCCATCGGCGGACGCTCGAGCCGCTCCAAAAATTGGCGCGCGTAAGGCGAGAAGCTCTCGACGAAACGGCGCTGCCCCTCCGCGTACAAAGTGTCCATCGCGAGCGAGGATTTTCCCGCGCCGCTCGGCCCCGTGATCGCGACCAGCTCACCCGGATGCAGCACCAGGTCGATCGATTGAAGGTTGTGTGTACGGGCCCCTTTAAGAACGATCGGAAGCATCGAAATGCGCAATATGGGGCGCGCGACAACCGCTGTCACCTGTGCGCGGCCCGACCAGCGCGATGACTGACACTCCGCTGTCAGGTTATAGTCAGTTGTGGCCGAGCTACCTCCCGCAGCCAAAAAACCGCTCAGCGCGCTCACGATCGACGAATTGCGTGCCGCGTGCATCAAGCGGATGCGCCGGCTCCTTCGATTGCGCGAGCTCGGAGCGCCACCAGAGATTTGCGCGAAGGAGGTCGACCTCATCTGGAGCGCGTTCCGCATGCTCGTGAAGCGGACAGCCGGCCTGATTCCGCGTCCGGAAGAATGGCCAAAGGACGTGCACCCGGTGCTCGCCGAGGTCGTGCGCCCGCGGCTCGGAGCAGCGATCGCCAGCGCGACCTACGCACGCATTCGCGAGCTCGAAGTGTGCTTGGATCCGCTCGCGATTCGCAACCTCGAAATATCCGGCGCCGCCAATTCGGTGATTTTGAACGGCGAAGCGTCGACTGAAAAAATCCGAGATCAAGCGTCGACCATCGCCAAAGAAAACGGCTGGACGAACGTTACGAACCAGATTCGTGTCGTGAAATGAAGCGCAGCGCGAGAAGCTGACGTCAGTCGCCTTGCGCGTCGAGCCCGCTGTCGCTTCCGCCGTCGTCGAATGGCGCCACGCCACAGGTGCCTGGGCCGCCGGTCGGTTTGGGGTTGCTCCACACCGGACAGCCCGCCACGTCTTTCGTGAGCGTCCAACCCGGATCATTCGGTTGCGGCATTCCATCGCAAACGTCCGGGCACACATTCCCATCATCCGGGGCGCCGCCGTAATGCATGCAGCAGCCAGGCGTCGGGTCCGGCGGACAGCAGGTCACGCCCGAATCGGATTGGGCGTCCCTCGTCGTTCCCCCATCCGTGCCCGCGTCGCTCACGTCAGCCGTGCCGTTCGTGCTGCTGCTACTGCAAGCGGCCAGCACCGAAGCCACCAAAAATCCGCCCGCGCCGATCCATCTCGAGAGTCCCATGCTCCGGCGTAACGCAGGACGCGTACCAACGGATTCAGCCTGATTTCCGGCAAATGTGCTGCGCCACGAGGTGCCACCACGCGGGAGCATGACTCGATGCGCAGAGTGAGAAAGTCCTTCGAAGAAATTATTTGGAATGATTATTTGGAAAAGAGGGCACCCTTTTCCTAATTTTTTTTCGTTTCTAAATTTTTTTCACTCTCACGTCTCAACCAGCCACCACCGCGGCTTCGGTCGTGGGCCATACGTCAGGCCGAATTGATCGATGGCTCTTTCACGAATGAGCGCGACGGCCTCTTCCGGCGAGTCGGTGACGATGAAGCGATCGACGTCTTCCGGTGCAATCGTCTTCTCTGTGACGAGACTCGTTCGCAGGTAATCCAGCAGTGGCGTCCAAAAGCCCTTGCCCATGAGCACGAACGGAAAGTCGCGCATTTTGCCGGTTTGAATGAGCACCATCGTTTCGAAAATTTCGTCGAGCGTGCCGATGCCGCCGGGCATCGCGACGAACGCGTACGAATATTTTTCGAGCAGCATTTTGCGCACGAAAAAATAACGAAACTCGACCCAGCGATCGAGATACGGATTTGGTTTCTGCTCGATCGGTAGCGTGATGTTGGCGCCCACCGAAAATCCGCCAGCGTCTTTCGCGCCTCGGTTCGCAGCCTCCATGATTCCAGGCCCGCCGCCGGTCATGACAGTGAAGCCGGCTTCAGCGAGCTTCGCGCCGAGCGCGCGGGCGAGCACGTAATAAGGATGATCCTCTTTGAAGCGCGCGGAGCCGAACACCGTGACGCACGGTCCGACGAAGTGCAGCTTCCGAAATCCGTTCACGCACTCCGCAAAGATGCGTGCCGCTTCCGCGAGCTCGACACCGCGCGGTCGTGGACCATTCAAAAACTGACGCTCCGCCGGATCGCTCGTGCCTTTTCCCCAACGGTCGTCGGGGTCAGCCTGCGAGGTGTCCGGTGCCGCGTGATCGATCATGCGGCGTTGATTAGCACGTTCTATTTTTTTACGGATTCGCGACGCCCACCGTGACCGTGGTGCAGAATTTCCAATCGAGGTTGGCGTGGTCGGTGTCGGTTCCGTTCGGTGATCGGCAGAACGAGCCCTGAATGGTGTTCGAATCTTTCGCCGTCGCTGCCGTGCCCTCGGTGAGCGAAACTTTTGCAGCGAAGCCCGGCAACGTGACTGCGGTCATCGCGCCGCCGTAGGAAACGGCGTCGATCAACGTGGTCGTGTTCGTGTCGACGAGCGCTGCGCCGTCGGGATTTCCGTTTTGGATCGCGTTCGTCGTCCAAGCGGGGGTCGGCGAAACGTGAATCGCACTACCGGGCACCGTGACGCCCGCGCCTGCGATGACGAGGTATCCTTGGCTCGGAAGCGATGCCGCGCTCGTGAGATCAACGGTCGTGTAGACGAGGTTGTTCGCGCCGTTCACGAGATAGAGCTTCACGCCCACGAGGCTGATGGCTGCGCCCGTCGGATTGAAGATCTCGACGAACTCCTTGCTGTCGCCGGTGCCGACGTTGTCGTAGTCGATTTCGTTGAGGACGAGATGATTCGCGCCGGTCGACACGGTGACGATCGTGTTGCTGGTGCTCGCACCGAACGTTGCGGTGACGGTGACGGGCGTCGTGACGCCGGCGTCTGCGCTGACATCTGTGTATGTGAAGGTTGCGCTCTTTTGCGTATCGAGCACGGTGACGGTTGCGGGAACTGAGCCGCCCGCGGTCGCTGCAAGACTCACGACCGTGTCACCAAGTGCCGGTAAATCAAGCGTAGCGGTGAGCGTCGTCGTTCCATTCGGAGTTACTGCCGCAGTCGCTGGAGAGAGGGTTACGGTGGTTGGTGCTTCGGCCGCGCCGAGCACGCGCACGTGTCCGGTGACCTGTTTCGTCGGTGCGGTCGCGAGAGCTGCAATCACACTGACGTCGGCATTTTGCGAAACGGCAGTGACCGGAACCACCACGCTCGATGTGCCGTCGAGAACGATGACCGACGCCGGAACCGTCAACGCGGCGTCGAGCGACGTGAGATTCACCGTCGTGTCGCCTTGCGCGGCGTTGGACAAATTCACCGTGAGCGATGGCGCGAACGTCGGTGCGTTGTTCGTCACACCAACGCGCGCATACGCGAGCGCGGGCGAGAACGCGGCGATGCTCGGCGGACCGAGCGGCAGATCTGCTGCGCTGCGCGGCTCGAGCTTCGAAGCCATTTGACGAAGCGCGAGAATGCCAGTCGCGGAATTGAGCGCTTGATTGAGGAGCAACGCGGGCGCGGGAACGTAGAGGAAATCGTCGCCGATCAACGTGACCGCTGCGCCGCCATCTGCGTTCGCAGCGTCGTCGGTCATCGTGAACTCACCATCGGTTGCGTCGAGTGCGGTGACGACCGATCCGCCGAGCGAAACGAGAACCGCTTCGAGCGTGGCCGCGCGCGGGCCGCCCGTTGCGACGTCCGTAAACGAAACCGGGATCGCCGCCGGTAGCGCCTCGACTATGCCGTTCGCAGTCACCGTCGTGATCGTGGCGAGCTCTATCTCATTTTGGAAAACCGCGACCGATCCGTCCATCGTCACGCGCTGTCCGACGACTGCGCTCGTGAGCGTGGCGCCGCTCGTGAACACGAAAAGGCCTGAATTGTCGGCTCCCGTGTAACCGGTGTCGCCCTCTTTCACTTGAACGTAAAATCCGTTCGAGCCTTTTCCGGTGACGATCGCGTTGGTGATGCGCACGACCGATCCGACAGTCGCTGTGCCGTTTTTCACGTCGTAGATGGAGACCGGACAACCTTGTGATCCAGGATTGGCGGCGTTGGGGCACGGGTCGCATGCGTCGCCTTTGCCGTCGTGATCGGTGTCGGCTTGATCGGCGTTCGCGACGTCGGGGCAGTTGTCGGTTTCGTTGGACACGCCGTCGTTGTCACGATCGTCCGGATTGCCGGTGGTGCAAGTCGTAGTGCCTTTGTCGAGCGGGCACGGATCGCAAACATCGCCCTGACCGTCGCCGTCCGCGTCACCTTGCACGCCGTTGTCCATCGGGCGAATCGGGTTGAACACGGTCGGGCAATTGTCGGTCGCGTTCGCGATGCCGTCGCCGTCGGTGTCATCTGCGCCAGCCACGCCGGTGTAGATCGTCGAGCTCGAAACCGACTCGGGTCGTTTCGGTGCGCACGACGGCTCGTTCGCGGGAACGCCGCACGAGAATGCGGGATACACAGCGCCGGCCGCGGTCTGCAGATCCGCGAACGACTTTCCGAGATCGTCTTTCACGCAAACGCGTTTGTCGACGCTGCACACGCTGACCGAATCGCACGTTGCGGATCCGACCGCTTGAATGAGCGCGTCGTCGCCGTAGAGTGCGGTGCCGCCACGCATGACGAGCGTGACGTCTTTCGGCTCGGCCTCGATCACGCTACGAAATGGCTGTTTTCCGTGGCTTGCGAAGATCGTGATGTCCGCGACTTTGCCGCTCGCGAGCGTGCCGATCACGTCGTCCATCTTCGTGACGAGCGCCGCGTTCGACGTGACCATCTGCCAAAGCTGTTGATCCGAAAAATAATGATCGAGGTACGCGGCGTTGAAGCTGTCGGCGCACGCGAGCTCGCGGAGGAGTGAGGACGATCCGCTCGGCATCCAATCGGTTCCGAGCGCGATGTTGACGCCCATGCGCGCAGCTTCACTCACGTGCGCGGTGTCGCCGTACAGCGTGATGTTGGAGCGCGGCGACCAAATGAGACCGGT
This sequence comes from Polyangiaceae bacterium, assembly GCA_039937955.1. Taxonomy (GTDB): domain Bacteria; phylum Myxococcota_A; class Polyangia; order Polyangiales; family Polyangiaceae; genus JAICXU01. The sequence continues at coordinate 11,580 of JBDTFL010000641.1, forward strand.
GCCGGCAGTCGCCATCGCCGCGTAGTCGGCCGGGTTGAGGCCGATGCCATGGATGATCGACGTCTTCGCGATCACGAGATCGTTCGAGACGCCCGGAAGCGTCGTGTCGTAGTTGGCCGACGACTCGCAGAGAAATTCGTTGTGCGCGGTATCGTCGATACCTTCCGACGTGTGTGGCTCATACGAATTGACGGATGCGATCGATGAGACCGTCGTCGCGGTGCCGCCGTAATTGCAATCGGCGGTGCGCTTGGTTCCGCTGGTGTCGTCGAGCGGAAACGTGTCGAACTTGACGGCGGTCTTGGCGAGACCCTCTTCGTTCGCAGCTTGATCGAGATTGCGGATCAGCCCTTTTTCTCCGCCCGATCCGACGATCGACGTTGCGCCGCCCATCAAAAATCGGAGCTCACCCCAGCTGATTTGATCGGCCGATGCGCCACCGGGCGCCGGAATTTTCGGGCGGTTCGTTGCTCCGATGCGCCACTGCTGTCGGTCCTCGTAGCGAACGCCTTTGTCGGTGTACGGCAGGTTCTGCGTGTACGTGATGTGATCGTGCGTGTTGATGAGGCCGGGAGAAATCACGGCGTCGCTGCAGCTGATGATCGTCTCACCACCTTTTGCACATCCGCATCCGACGCACGAAATTTTTCCCTGGTCGTCGATGGCGACTTGTCCGCCTTGATAGATGGTGGTCGGCGTGAGGACGTTCCCTTTGATGACCCTCGACGTGCCGCCAGGCGTGACGTC
>JBDTFL010000642.1:0-2766 GCA_039937955.1 Polyangiaceae bacterium
ATTGCGCACGTGCGAGCCGCAGCCTGATCCTTTCGAAATAGCGCGCCGTGGATCTCCTCTACTTCATCCTGCTCACCAGCGCGCTCATCTTCATCCACGAGTCCGGACACTTCGTCGCGGCCAAAACGTTCGGCGTCAAAGTCATCACGTTCTCGATCGGCTTCGGTCCGAAGCTGCTGCGTTTGCGCGGTCGCGAAACAGAATATTGCCTCGCGATTTTTCCGTTCGGCGGCTTCGTCAAAATGTTGGAAGAGACGCGGCGCACGGAGACGATCCATCCGGAAGATCGCAAGCGCACGTTCGAGTCGCAGGTTTTGTGGAAGCGCGTCGTGATCGTTTTGGCGGGTCCGGCGATGAATATCTTTTTTCCGGTGATCCTTTATTCCTCGGTTTTTCTAGGCGATCGCGTGCTCTTGCCGCCGACCATCGGCGTGGCGATCCCCGGAAAACCGGCCGCTGGAAAATTGATGCCCGGCGATCGCGTGATCTCGGTCGATGGTGAAGCGGTCGCGAGCTTCATCGACGTTCAACGTCGTGTGGCGGCGCGGGCCAACGTGCCCATGCACTTCGAGGTGGAGCGCGAAGGAAAAGATATCGGCGTCGACGTCACGCCGGCCGACGAGATCGAGCGGCGCGAGCTGGACATCGTCGAGCACGTCGGTCGCATCGGCATCGTGCCGAGCGCTCCGCAAGCAGTCATCGGAATTCCGCGCGTCGATTCACCTGCGTACCGCGCGGGTTTGCGCAGCTTCGATCGCGTCACGGCGATCAATGGTCATCCGGTCGATCGCTATCTCGATCTCATGACGATGCTCTCTGCGAATCACGGCGACACGGTGGTCGTTGCCTATTTGCGTCCGGTCTCTTCCGCGGTTGCCGGTGGTCTTTGCGACATCGCGGTGATGGAGCCCGGCGTTGCGACGCTCACGCCGACGATCGCGGACGGTCCCGCTCCGCTCGACGCCGACGCACGCGCACGCGACGTGCTGAATCGCACGGGAATCGAGCCTTCGGACATGTACGTTGCGTACGTTCCGCAAGAGTCGAGCGAATGGAAAGCGGGCCTCCGCGCCGGCGATCGCATCACGAAGCTCGACGGCCAAGAGCAGCTCTATTTCCAATCGATGGAAGACGATTTGGTGCGAGGCGCGAGTCAGATGCACGAGCTCGCGTGGACGCGCGCCGGTCAGCCGATGGCGGGAAGCTTTCAGCTGCGCAACGAGCAATGGGAAGACGAATATCGTCAGCACTACGAACGTTTCGTTTTTCGCACGTCGAATTGGGTTCCGCTTTCGCCCGACGCGCTCGTGCCGAACCCGCATCGTTATTTTTATGCGGTGGAGCGCGGGCTCGAAGAGACGGCGAGCGTCGCGCGCTTCATTGCGATCGGTATCGTGCGTTTGTTCGAGGGTCGCGTGAGCCTCGCGAGCGTGAGCGGTCCGATCACGATGTACGACGTCGCAGGTCAGGCAGGAGCAAAAGGCACGACGTATTTCGTTTGGGCGATGGCGGTGATTTCGATCAACCTCGGCCTCGTGAATTTGCTGCCCATTCCGGTGCTGGACGGCGGCCATCTGTTTTTTTTGGCGGTCGAGGCCATCAAGAAACGGCCCATCAGCTTGCGCGCCCGCGAGGTCTCCAGCCTCGTCGGAATGAGCATCCTGGTTCTGCTGATGCTCATCGCATTCAAGAACGACGTCGAGCGCCGCTGGGACGTAATCCTCGGCCAAATTAGGGAAATTTTCAGCTAGGCGCGATCCGCTGCTCGCTTGGCGTCGTTTCGCGCGGTTCGCCAGTGGCGCGCTGTAGGCAAATGTGGCAAAGGCCGCGGTAACAAATCCGATGTCGCGTGCGGCCGTTTTTCTTTCTTCGCTGGGCGCCCTTTCGTGGCTCGTCATGGCTTCCATGGCCGGCTGCTCGTCGTCAGGCGACGTGACGAACACGCACGTCTCCGCCGAAGCCGGCGCGCCAGGAAATGGCGGTGACCTGAACGCGGTCACTGACGGCAACGACGGCGGGTCCGACCCGAATACGAGTACGAATACGGGCGGAACGGTCGCGCCGACGCCCATTCTTTCATCCGTCGCGCCCACGTTTGCGGCGGTCGATGCGCTTGGCCCGACGCTCGTCGTCAAGGGCACGAGCTTCACCGCGCAATCGGTGATTCGTGCGGACAGCACCGCGCTGAGCACCACATTCTTCAGCGATTCGGAGCTTCACGCCGCGTTGCCGAACGACAGGCTCTCGGTCGCCACGACGCTTCATGTTTCGGTGTTCACCCCGGCACCCGGTGGCGGATCGAGCGCAAATTTGCCGTTCGAGGTGCGCAACCCCATTCCCGCGTTGACGACCCTGGCGCCTTCGAGCGCGCTGGCCGGTGCCGCAGACACGGCGCTCACGCTCGCAGGATCCTCGTTCGCGCCGATGCCTTCGGTGTACTTCGACGGCAATCCGCTCTCGGTTGCAACGGCGACCACCGTCGCGATCACGACCACCATTCCAGCGGCGTTGCTCAAAGCTTCGGGCAGTCACAACGTCACCGTGATCAACGCGGCTCCCGGTGGCGGCACCTCGAACGCGATCTCGTACACGGTCACGAATCCGAGCGTCGTCGTCAGCTCGGTCACCCCGTCGAGCGCCCTCGTCGGCGACACATCGAAATCGATCGCCATCGTCGGATCCGGTTTCGTGTCCGCGACCAGCATCGCGTTCAATGGCGCGACGGTGAGCTCGACGTTCACCGATAGCTCGCATATTTCGGCCACG
>JBDTFL010000643.1:0-3723 GCA_039937955.1 Polyangiaceae bacterium
CGCCGCGAGACATGACGCGCAAAAGCGTTATGGCGGTGGTGGAGGCCTGCACGCGCGAGCTCGTCGATCGGCGCCTGATCGACGAAAATGCCTGGACCGGTAATGAGCGACGAAAAGGCGCGGAAAATAGCCAAATCCTGCATCGATTGTCGGCGCCCGCGTGACGAGGTATGTCGTCGGAAGCAATGTCGTCCGTCGGTGATTTCGCGTCCGCGCAAGCGTTGTCGGTTTATGCGCAACCGCTCGTCGAGGGTAAGCGCGTCCTGGTGGTCGGCGATTCATCGACATCGATCGGGCCCATGCTCGTCGAGCTCGGTGCGCGCCTCGTTCATGTTTACGACACGGACCACACGCGTGCGCAGTCGGTCGAGCCCGCCCGTAGCGTTAGCATCTACGCGCTGCCGGAAAAAGATTTCGACGTTCGCGACGGCGCGTTCGACCTCGCAATCATCCCTGATTTGTCGACGATTTCGGATCGCGCGGCATTGCTCGCGCGCCTGCGTCGCATCGTCGGTCGGGAGGGCGCGGCGCTCGTCGCAGCACGAAATCCGGCAGCCATGCGCGTGTCGCAAAATAACGAAAGTGCGATCGACTATTACGAGCTGTACGAGTTGATCTCGCTTCAGTTCGAGTCGGTTCGCATGATCGGGCAGGTGCCGTTTGTCGGCGTTGCGCTCGTGGAGCTCGGCGTCGACGAAGAAGACACCGAGGTCACGGTCGACGCGCAGCTCGCCGGCGAAATCGAGCCTCCCGAGTTTTTCATCGCGCTCGCGAGCCAAGACGACGCACAATTGGCCCCCTACGCGATCGTGCAATTGCCGCGCACCATCGAAGCGGCGCCTTCCAGCATCGGCACCCGCGCGACGATCGCGGAAGCCGGTTTGCGCGCTGACGTTTTGGCGGCGCAGCTCGACGAACGCAACATCACGGCACGCGAGCTCGAGACGCGCGCCATCGAAGCGATGGCCATGGCGGAGCGCATCAGCGCCGACGCCTCGCGCTCCGAAGAGAAAATCGAAGAGCTCCGCGCGCGTCATCGCGAGCAGATCGCCGGCTACGAAGAAGAAATTGCAGCACGTGCGGCGCGCAACGCCGTGCTCGAAGGCGCATTTTCTGCGATGGACGAAGCCTCACGCGATCTTGAGCGTCGCGTGATCGCAGCAGAGCGCGCGCTCGAGGATCAAGCCGAGAGAAACGCAATGATGTCGGTCGAGCTCGACGACGCTCGCTCGGCGGCAGCGGCCGCTGCAGAGCTCAATGGCTCGGCGTTGTCTCATGAAGGTGAGGTCGCAGAGCTCGAGGCGCATCTTCGCAATCGCGGAACGCACATCGCGGAGCTCGAACGCGAGATCGTGCGGCGTGAGCAGATCGTTCTCGATCTTTTGTCTCAGCTCGCGCATGCGCCAAAAGCCGCACAAAATGGCGCGATCGCGATTCCAGCGGCATCGCCCGTCGACGACGGCCACGACGCGCTTTACGACGAGAACGTTCGATTGAGGTCGAAGCTCGACGCACTCGCGCTCGATCTCGCGCGCCGTGAAGGTGAGCTCGCCACGACGACTTGGCGCGTCACGGAAGTGGAAGAGGAGCTCGCGCACACGAAACAACTGGCGAAGAGCAGCGAACAGCCAGAAACCATCCGCGAAGAAACGGCATCGCTGCGTGCCGAGCTCGACAAAGCGCGTGACGAGCTCGATCTATTGCGCCGCGCGCTCGCGCAAGAGCACGAAGCACGTGTGCGTCGTGAGGGACCGCGACCCGATTGAGCCAAGCGGCACGAGAATCAGAAGCCGAGCAACGCGCAGGCGTCCAGAAGCCGAGCAACGCGCAGGCGTCCAGATTGATTTGCCTCCTAACGACCGAGTGATTTCATTGACAACCTAGGTCATCGACTTAACTTCGGGGCCGGGACAAGCTAGGATTTCTCGAGCTAAACGAATCGCGCATGTCGACGAAGCGCTGTTATTACGAGGTTCTAGGTTGTCCGCGCGAAGCATCCGCGGATGACATCAAGCGCGCGTACAAACGCGAGGCGATGAAACACCATCCCGACCGAAACCCGGGAAATCCAAGCTCGGAATGCGCGTTCAAAGACGCGAACGAGGCCTACCAAATCTTGTCGGACGAGCAGAAACGCAGCACGTACGACCAGTTCGGTCACGCGGGTTTGGAAGGCGGGCAGGGCTTTGGCGGTGTGGGTGACGTCTTCTCCCACATGCAGGATCTGTTCAGCGATCTGTTTGGCGGAAATTTCGGCGGCATGGGCGGTCGGTCACGTCGCGGCGCTGACCTTCGCGTTCAATCGCGTCTTTCGCTTCGTGACGCGGCGTTCGGATGCAAACGCGAAATCTGCGTTCAAGCTCCGGCTCTTTGTGACGCGTGCGGCGGCAGCGGTGCAGCCACCGGAACCAAACCCGAAACGTGCGGACATTGTCGCGGCACCGGACAAGTCTCCAACGCGCGCGGCTTCGTCATGTTTTCCGGACCATGCCCACGTTGCCACGGTCGCGGCGGAGTCATTCGCAATCCTTGCAAGCCCTGCAAAGGTGAAGGCGCCGTCACCAAATCGCGAAAAGTGCTCGTCACATTTCCGGGGGGTGTAGACGCCGGACAACGTTTGCGCGTTCAAGGTCAAGGCGTCGCCGGCCCAGCGGGAACCGGGGATTTATACGTCGAAATCGACGTTGAAGAAGATCCGAATTTCGAACGCGACGGCGTCGACATCGTCACGCGCACCCACGTTTCGTTTACCGCAGCGGCGCTCGGCGCAGAAATCCAAGTTCCCGCGCTCGAGCCGCTCGAACCAGAAGCCGCCAAAAAATCGGATGATAAGTCGCACGCCAAAGAAAAAGACGCCCCCGACAGGACTGATAAGCCCGACGACACGAAGCCGGCGACACACACGGTGAAGCTCGTTGCTGGCACGCAACCCGGAGCGGTGATCACGCTCAAAGGTCGCGGCATTCCGCGCTTGGATGGTCGCGGTCGCGGTTGTCTCCATGTGGTCGTGCAGGTCGACGTACCCAAGACGCTGAGTGAACGCGCTCGCACGTTGCTCGCCGAGCTTGCTGACGAGCTCGAGCCCGCAGAATCCGCATCGAAAAAACGCGCGGCCAGCGGTAAGTAGCGTTGGACATCGGCGCGCTGAAAGCGAAGCTCGCCGTAACGCCGTCGCTTCGCACAACCGGTCGTGTGCTTGGTGTATCGGGAATTTCCCTGCGATTCGCGTTGCCCGGTGTTCGCATCGGTGACGTCGTCATCGTGAATCGCCGTTCGGGCGAGCTCGCCTGTGAGGTCGTCGCATTCGCAGAGGGCGTCGCGGTCGGCATGCCGCTCGGCGCATTGACGGGCGTTGGTCCCGACGACGAAGTGATTGGCACAGGCTCTCCGTTTGTCGTTCGTGCTTCGAAGTCTCTGCTCGGTCGCGTGGTCGACGGGCTCGGTCGCGTCATCGACGGCGGCGCGGAAATCACCGACGGCGAGATCATTCCGGTCGACCGCGACCCGCCACGCGCGCTCGATCGCAAACCAGTCGCGCAAGCTTTGGCCACCGGCGTTCGCGCAATCGATGCATGTTGCACGCTTGGTGAAGGACAACGAATCGGCTTGTTTTCAGCCTCCGGCGTGGGCAAGAGCACGTTGCTCGGAGCCGTCGCGCGCGGCGTCGCAGCCGATGTCGTGGTCGTTGGTTTGGTCGGCGAACGCGGTCGCGAGGTCGGCGAA
>JBDTFL010000644.1:0-4759 GCA_039937955.1 Polyangiaceae bacterium
GCGCCGACTTTGTTTCCGCCTTCACGATTTTCAGTGAAGGAATTTTGGCGCGCGAGACGCGCGATTTGGTCGAGCATTGAAGGCTCGAGACCCGTGAGCCACTCGGCGGCGCTGGCAGGCATTTGAGGCGACCATCTCCTAGCACGTCGGCGGCTTCCTTCGTAGGTGTCTCAGTGCTTGCGAAACAGCCGAGCACCTGCGAAAAATGTCGGCACTAATGGATCCCGCGAAAGACCCCTTCGATTGGGTCGGCAAAACGATCGACGACCAATTCACCGTAGAAGAGGTGGTAGGCGAAGGTGGATTCGCGGTCGTGTATCGCGGGCATCACAAAGGCTTCGACGAAAAGGTCGCGATCAAAGCGCTCAAGTTTCCCGCCAAGCTCGGCGAAGAGGAACGCGCGAAATTTCTCGAGTCATTCAAGGCCGAGGGCAAGCTGCTCCGAAAGCTCTCGAGCGCCGACGCGGGGATCGTGCAGGCGCTCGACGTCGGCGCGGCTACGTCTCCGAATGGAACCTGGACGCCCTACTTGATTTTGGAGTGGCTCGAAGGCACGACGCTCGAAGCCGATTTGAAGGCACGCACGAAGCGCGGCGAAGCCGGACGCTCGCTCGGCGACGCGATCGCCCTGCTCGATCCGGTCGCGCGCGGTTTGACGACCGCCCACGGAATGGGCGTTGCGCATCGTGACGTGAAGCCGGCGAATTTATTTTTGAAGACGCAGACCACGGCTACGGGAGACTCGAAAAACGAGAAGCGCTCGCTCAAGATCGTCGACTTCGGAATCGCGAAAGTGATGATCGACTCCGAGGACGTGATGCGCGCGTACGAAGCGACCGGTGAGTCTATCCATGCATTTTCTCCGCGTTACGGCGCGCCGGAGCAGTTTGCTCGCAAGTACGGCGCGACCGGTCCGTGGACCGACGTCTTCGCGTTGGCGCTCGTAGTCGTCGAGGTCGTCGCCGGAAAGAGCGCAATGAAAGGCGACACGTCCCAATTGATGGCGCTCGCCACTGACGGCGTGAGCAGACCCACGCTGCGCTCACTCGGTGTCATGGAGAGCGATGCCGTCGAGGTCGTGCTCACGCGCGCGCTCGCCGTCGAGCCGGTCGATCGATTCGCGGACGCCGGAAAATTTTGGCAAGCGCTTCGCGACGCAGCTGCGCAAGGCGACACGGTTCTTTCGGAGCGTGAGCTCGCACCGACGCACGTCGACGGCGAAGAGAACGCTAAGAAAATAGCGGCAAAATCGACCATCCCACCACCGACGCCAAAGCAACGCGCGCTGCAGCTCGCCGTCGCTGTCGCTCTCTTCGGTGTGGGCTCCGCCGCAATTTGGAGCTTCATTCCGCATCGTGGCTTCAGTGCCGCAGAGCAACCAGCTCCAGACGATCCGTTGCACCGCATGGCCGCGCTCGAAGTCGTCCCCGACGCCGCAACACCCGCCGTCGATCCCGAGCACGCCACGATGCCGTCGGTGAGCGGTTACGTGCGCTACGTGAACGACCGCTACCACTTCGTGATCGACGTTCCGAACGAGCTCACGAAATTCGAAGGCTCCAGCGTCGGCGACGGCCGCATCTACAAGAACGAAGCTGGCGACGCGGTTCTCAAGGTGTTCGGTGCGGAGTTGGTCCATCCGTTCCAGGATTTCTACGCGCAGGAGCTCTATGCGGAAGACAACCTGCAGCGCTGGATTTTTCCCGGGCACACGGCGACGCCCGACATGTTCGCGCTCAGTGGCTACGACGGAAAGATTCCGTTCATCGAGAAGGCAATCGGCAACGGCGGCACGTACGCAGAGCTTTATTTTTCTTACCCCGACAAAGACAAAGAGCACTTCGCCTCTCTCATCCCGCACATGCGCGATTCGTTCTCGTTCACGGCCGTCTCCACGACTCCGCCTCCGCCGCTCTACGAGATCGACGCCGGGATGCGTGCAGCCGCCGACGCCGCAGTCCCTACGACGATTTCCGCGATCGACGACGGCCACGACGACGGCCACGACGACGGTCGCCTCGACGCAGCACCGCCTAAATCACCGAAAAAATAAGGTCTTTCGTCGCCGTGCCATCGGCGCGCAGTTGGACTAACCTCTCGCGCATGGCGAAACGATTTCAAGCCGCGGTCATCGGCGGCAGTGGCTATGGCGGCGCGGAGCTCATTCGACGACTGATTCTTCATCCCGACGTGGAGCTCGTGCGCGTCGCGTCGATCGATTTCGTGGGCGAGCCCATCAGCACGGTGCATCCGAATTTGGAGCGCATCACTGATCTCAAATTCGAAGGCATCAGTCCCGGTGAGGCCGCACAAGGAATGGACGTCGTGCTGCTCGGCCTGCCGCACAAAGTGAGCGCGCACAAAATGCCCGAGCTCATGGCGTCAGGTGCACGCGTCGTGGATCTGTCCGGAGACTTTCGTTTGCGTGATGCCGCCGCGTACAAAAAATATTACGGCGCGGAGCATCCGAACCCGAGCGCGCTGAGCGATGGCACGTTCGTCTACGGTTTGCCGGAGCTGAATCGCGAGGCGATCAAAAAGGCGAGGTACGTGGCGTCGCCGGGTTGTTTCGCGACGACCATCGAGCTCGCGCTTCTTCCGCTCGCGAAGGCCGGATTGCTCGAAGGCGACGTCGAGGTGGTCGGCATCACCGGATCGAGCGGCAGTGGCATCGTGCCTTCAGCAGGAACGCATCATCCGGTGCGCGCGGTGAATTTGCGCACGTACAAACCGCTCGACCACCAACACATCCCGGAGGTGGAGCAAACGCTCCAAGATGCGGGCGCCAAAAACTGCGCGATCCGCTTCGTTCCGGTGAGCGCGCCGCTCTCACGCGGAATCTTCGCAACGTCGTTCGTGAGGCTGAAAGCCGCCAAATCATCGGACGAAATACATGCACTTTACAAACAATTTTATGAAAGCGAGCCGTTCGTTCGCGTTCCGCAAAAGCGCATGCCCGAGGTCGCCGCGGTAAGCGGAACCAACTTCGCAGAGGTCGGAGTTCAACCGGGCCCTCACGGTTTGATCGCGTGCTTCTCGGCGCTCGACAATTTAATCAAAGGCGGTGCGGGCCAAGCCATCCAATCGATGAACTTGATGCTCGGTTTGGATGAGAGACTCTCGCTCGAGGATCCGGGCGGTTGGCCGTGAGCAACACCGCAGCTTCGGGCCCGGTCGTCGTGAAGCTCGGCGGTGAGGTGGTCGCCGGAGAATTTCTCGCGCCGCTCGCGGCCGACATCGCGCAGCTCGCCAAAGAGGGTGTGCCGGTCGTCGTCGTTCATGGCGGCGGACCTCAAGCCACCGCGTTACAAAAAAAATTGGGACAGACACCCAACATCGTCGGTGGTCGTCGCATCACCGATCAAGCCACGCTCGACGTCATGAAGATGACCGTCGCCGGCGCAGTGAACGTCGACTTGTGCGCCGCGCTCCTCGCAGCAGGCGCACGCCCCGTCGGCTTGAACGGCGCGAGCTCACGCGCGATCGCCGCAGAAAAAAGGCCTCCGCGCGTGGTGAGCGGTGGCGGACCGGAACCCATCGACTTCGGATTCGTCGGCGACGTCACCGGCGTGAACGACGATCTCATCGCGTTGCTCATCCAAAAAAATTACGTGCCCGTGCTCGCGTGTCTCGGCGCCGACGCAAACGGCAACGTCTTCAACATCAACGCCGACATCGTCGCCAATCAAACCGCCATCGCGCTCAATGCGCGCGCGCTCGTCTTGGTCAGCGACGTTCGCGGCGTTTTGAAGAACATCGAAGACCCATCGTCGCGCATTCCGACGCTGTCCGCCGCCGAAGGAAAAAAAGCGATCGAAGACGGCGTTGTCAAAAAAGGAATGATCCCGAAGCTCGAAGAATCTTTTGCGGCAATCGCCTCGGGGGTTCGCCAAGTGCACATCGTTGGGAGCCTCGCGCGGGGTGAGCTCGCGAAAGAGATCGCATCTCCCGGCAGCATCGGAACGGTGCTGATTGCATGAATCACGTTTTCAAAATCGCGATCGCCCCGATGGTAAGATTTCCGTTGATCACAACCGCGCTTGTTTTTACAGCATTTGGTTGTGCTCGCGCCCAGTCTCCGGCGGATGCCATAGCGCTCGGCCGCGCGCATGCGTGTACGAATGGCGGAACGTGGGACGGTCTCGAATGCGCAACGCCGCACGAGCAGCCAGCAGCCGACGAGCCCACACAACCGGATCGTCCGAAACAGCCGACTCACCGACGGGGCGGCGTCATGGCGCAACCCGCGAACGAGCCGTGCGAATGCGAGGACGACGACCCCTTGTGCTCATGTGAGTGAGCTATTCTCGTTCGTCCAATGAGTGAGTGGTCGCCCACGTCGTGGAAAGGAAAACCGAGCGCGCATCCGGCCGACTACGCGCCGGGCGCGGATTTGGACTCCGCGATCGACAAGCTTTCGAATTTGCCGTCGCTCGTCACGTCGTGGGAAATCGAACAGCTCAAGACATTGATCGGCGAGGCGCAGCGCGGTCGTCGCTTCGTGTTGCAAGGCGGTGATTGCGCCGAAACCATCGCCGATTGTCGCGAGTCGATCATCACGAACAAGCTGAAAATCCTGCTGCAAATGTCGCTCGTGCTCGTGCACGCCACGCGTCGTCCGGTGGTGCGCATCGGCCGATTTGCTGGCCAATATGCGAAGCCGAGATCGTCGCCGACTGAAACGCTGAACGGCCAGACGCTGCCCAGTTATTTCGGTGACCTCTACAATCGTCCGGAGTTCGACGCGCAATCGCGCCGT
>JBDTFL010000645.1:0-4815 GCA_039937955.1 Polyangiaceae bacterium
CGCGAGTGTTCATCTCTTCGACGGGCGTGAAGCGCTCGCCGAGATCGAGCGCGGTGGGCTCGAGCCCATGACCGCGACACCGAAAACATTCGGCGCGCGTCTGCGCAGCGAGAACCACACGCTGAAACGGGCGCTCACCGATCCACATCTATTCAGTGGAATTGGGAACGCCTACTCGGATGAGATTCTCCATGCCGCGCGCATGAGCCCGGTGAAGCTCACGAGCAAGCTCACCGACGAAGAGGTCGGGCGCCTGCTCAACGCGGTGAAAAAAACCATCACGTGGTGGACCGATCATTTGCGCAAAGAAGCCGGCGACGAATTTCCGGTGAAGGTCACCGCGTTTCGTCCGGAGATGAAGGCTCACGGAAAATTCGGACAACCGTGCGCGGATTGCGGCACGAAGATCCAGCGCATTCGTTACGCAGAAAATGAAACCGACTACTGCCCGACGTGCCAGACCGACGGCAAGCTGCTCGCCGACCGATCGCTGTCGCGTCTCTTGAAAGACGATTGGCCGCGTACGGTGGAAGAGCTGGAGCTCCGTAAAAATAAGCCTATTTAGCGAGCTTCATCACTTCCGAATCGAGGCTCGCCGAGCTGAGATTTTCGTTGGCCCAGTACACGCTGTCGTCGTCGAGCGCGATCGCATCCGGAAACATTTGATGATCCGCAATGAGCGTCGGCGTGTTGCCAGGCGTGCTGGTGGTTATGGGCAAGCGCATCACACGACCGCTCGCGGTGTCGGCCTTCGCGGTCGCGTCGTTGTCGGCCCAGTAGATGTTGCTGCCGTCAGCCACCATGTCGAAGACGTTGTGCTGACCATTGCTCAGCACCGCGGTCGAGGCCCCGCCGGCGAGTGGCGCTGACAGGATGTTGGTGGTCTTCTTGTTGGGATCGGTTTTGTCGACGTCCCAATACGCAGCGAGTACGTGATCGCCAGCGATGACGATCTCGGTGACCAGCTGTCCTTCTGCGAGCGTGATGACGGGCGTTACTTTTCCATTGGCGAGGGCGATCGATTTCACCGCGCCGGCATCGAAAAACGTGGCCGTCGTTGCACCGAGAATCACGTGTTGGCCCGGTGTCGTCGCCTCGAATGCCGGGAGCTTGCGCGCTGTTTTTTGCCCATTTTCCAGCACGAAAAACGTCAATTTCTTTTTGTCGAACACCGACCAAACGAGCCGCGATTTGTCGGCGGTGAGCGACATCAACGCGCCCGTTGCCGTTCCGATGACGTCGGGTTTGTTCGAGAGGTCGGCGTTGGCGCGGAGGATCTTCGTCGCCTTCGATTTCGGATCGGTCGTCGCCGCGTACACCGTGCCAGCTTGAACGCAGAGAAGATCGTCAGAGGTCGGACCGAGGCTCGTCACCGCCGACGCTGGTCCGCCCGCAGTGTGAACACGTTTCACGTCGCCATCGTCGGTTAGCCAGTACAGCCATTGGCCATCGGCAACGATCGAAGTGATCGTCCCTTGTCTTGTCGCGAGAGTAGTCGGCGGCGTGAGTGCGGGCGTCGGCGGAGCTTGATCCGCAGTGGACGCGCCAGCGTCTACAAGTTGTGGAACGCTGATCACCGGCGGAGGCCGTTGATCGGGAATCTTGGCCGGCGGCGCATCGCCTCCGCACGCCAAGAGAATCGCAGAGCCAAAAAATGCACTACCCAACAGCCACGTTCGAAGACTCACTTGTGTTTGTACGCTCATTACCCCACCCACCTTCCGACTCATCCGGACCTTCTACTCAAAAGAGAATCAAAACACCAAGGCTCGATCACAAAAAATCAGGTCGCGTTCTTCGACCGGATGGTCGCTTGCGCGGCAGCAAGTCGCGCGATCGGCACGCGGAACGGCGAGCAGCTCACGTAATCGAGGCCGGCCCGCTCAAAAAAATCGATGCTTTGCGGGTCGCCGCCGTGCTCGCCGCACACGCCGAGCTTGATCTTCGGCTTGGTGGTCCGCCCTTTTTCGACCGCCATTTTCACGAGCACACCGACGCCGTCTTGATCGATGGAGACGAACGGATCCTTCGGTAAAAGCCCATGATCCACGTACGCGGGCAAAAAGGTTCCGGCGTCGTCGCGGGAGAGGCCCATCGTGCATTGCGTGAGGTCGTTGGTGCCGAACGAGAAAAATTCCGCGGTCTTGGCGAGGTCGTCGGCCCGCAATGCGGCGCGCGGCAATTCGATCATCGTTCCGAACGAGAAGGGGAGGGCCTCACCTTTCAAGACGTCTTTGGCGACGGCGTCCACGATCTTCTTCATGAGATCGAGCTCTTCTTTCGTCATCGCGAGCGGGATCATGATCTCGGGAAACACGTCGATCTTTTCTTTTGAAACGAAAAGCGCCGCCTCCAAAATCGCGCGTGTCTGCATCGCGTAAATTTCCGGAAACGTCACGGCCAAGCGGCAACCGCGATGACCGAGCATCGGATTTTGCTCGTGCAGATCCTTCACGCGCGCGACGATTTTCTCGCTCGACACGCCCATCGTCAAGCCGAGCGCGTCGATCTGTTTCTTCTCGGTCGGCAAAAATTCGTGGAGGGGCGGATCGAGCAAACGAATCGTCACCGGCAGACCGCGCATCTCGCGGAAGATTCCGATGAAGTCTTCGCGTTGATAGGGAAGCAGCTTTTCCAGGGCTTTTTCCCGGGATTTTACGTCGTCCGCCAAGATCATCTCGCGCATGGCTGCGATGCGCGCTTCGTCGAAGAACATGTGCTCGGTGCGGCAAAGGCCGATGCCCTCGGCGCCGAAGCTGCGTGCGGTCTTCGCGTCGAGCGGCGTGTCGGCGTTCGCGCGTACCTTCATGCGTCGTGCGCCGTCGGCCCATTTCATGAGCTCCACGAATTCGGCGGAGGCTTCGGCGGGCACCGTGGGAACGGCGTCGTCGTAAACGCGGCCAGTCGATCCGTCGAGCGTGACGATGTCGCCTTTCTTTTTGACGATGGTCTCCACTTGCTTCCCGGCGTCGTCGTAGATGGTGACCGACATCGTCTGGTTCGCGTAGCTGACGCTGATTGCAGAAGCGCCTGCGATGCACGCTTTGCCCATGCCTCGTGCGACGACTGCCGCGTGCGACGTCATGCCGCCGCGCGCCGTGATGATCCCGCGCGCTGCTTTCATTCCATGAATGTCTTCCGGTGACGTCTCGATTCGCACGAGAATTACCGGGATTCCCTGCGCTGCCTTCTTCTCGGCTTCGTCGGCGTTGAAGACGATGTGGCCGCTCGCAGCGCCCGGGCTGGCCGGTAAACCCTTCGCGAGCAATTTCTTTTCCGCCTTCGGATCGAGCGCCGGATGCAAGAGCTGATCGATCGATTGCGGATCCACTCGCAACACCGCTTGCTCTTGCGTGATCAGTTTCTCGTTCACCTGATCGACCGCGATCTTGATGCTCGCGCGTCCGGTTCGTTTTCCGTTTCGGCATTGCAGCATGTAGAGCTTGCCGTTTTGGATCGTGAACTCGAGGTCCTGCATGTCTTTGAAATGCGACTCGAGACGCGCGCAAATTTCGGTCAGCGTTTTGTACGGTCCCGGCATCTTCTTTTCGAGCGTGTCGGCCGAGTCGCCCCCGGTGCTCGAATCGATTTCCAGCGGCGTTCGAATGCCCGCCACGACGTCCTCGCCTTGCGCGTTCGGCAGCCACTCACCGAAGAGCTTCTTCTCGCCGGTGGACGGGTTGCGCGTGAACGCGACGCCCGTTGCGCTTGTTTCTCCGAGGTTTCCGAAGACCATTGCTTGTATTGTGCATGCAGTTCCCCATGAATCCGGAATGTCCTGCATGCGGCGATACACGACCGCACGATGATTGTTCCACGAGCGAAACACCGCCTCGATGGCACCGCGCAGCTGCTCTTTCGGGTCGCTCGGAAAATCTTTTCCAGTTTCTTTTTTGACGATCGCCTTCAGCTCGATGACGATCGCGCGCAATTCTTCCGCCGGAATCTCGGAGTCGGGCAGCTTTCGTTTCAGCTCTTCGGCGTTGGAGAGCGATACGTCGACGCCTTTTGCCGTCGCGACCTTCATGCGCACACGCTCGAGCGCTTCGTCGAACGGCTCGCGCGACATACCGAGCGCTACGTCCGAGTACATCGTCAAGAAACGGCGATACGCGTCGTACGCGAATTTCGGATCGCCAGACTTCTTCGCGAGCCCCTCTGCCGTCGCATCGTTCAATCCGAGATTGAGGATCGTATCCATCATCCCCGGCATCGACGCACGCGCACCGGAGCGCACCGAAACCAACAGCGGGTTGTTCGGATCACCGAGCTTCGCGCCCACGCTCGCTTCGATCTTCGCGAGCGACTCGTCGATCGCCTGCAAAATATCCGCAGGAATCGTTGCGCTCGAACCAGTCGCATGCATGTAATCTACACATACTTCGGTGGAAATCGTGAAGCCCGGCGGAACCGGAAGCCCGAGCGCAGTCATCTCGACGAGGCCGACCCCTTTCCCCCCGAGAATGTCTTTTCGCTTGGCATCCCCCTCAGCTTTGCCGTCACCAAAGAAGAAAACGCGCTTCGACATGGGCAGTCATTACCACGAAAAAAAATCTAAAGATCAGGTGCCCCCACTCGCAGGTGCTCGCTCGCTTCGCTCGCTGCGCGCCTGCGGTCTCCCCCAAATCGGCCAGCTGCGCTGGACCTCAGTGGGGAGACGAGCTCTTTCAATGGCTGCGTTTGAGCTACGAGAGACGAGAAAAGTCGGCGATTCGCAACATGCACGACGCGCCGTACGACAAAAGCTCCAGGCGCTTCGGCGTCAGTGGGTCTTTCGGATCGTTGATGAGTACCTTGTCAAAGATTTCTGCGAGT
>JBDTFL010000646.1:0-7692 GCA_039937955.1 Polyangiaceae bacterium
TTGGCAGCTTGATCGCTCACCCGCGCGGGTGCCGAAAACCGTCCCGGACAGTTTTCGACTGTCCGCGGACAGCAATGGTCACGCAGCGACGGCCTCCCAACGCGGGCGCACCATTTACTCCTCGCGCGGAAGCGCGTCGCGAGCTCGCTTGGCGCGTTTGGCGCGTTTGGCGTGGCGATTGATTAGCCGTTCGAACGATGCAGGACGTGACCGACAAAAAACGGCCCCATCTTTTCGATAAACTCGCTCGTCTGCCGCGTTTTGCGCATCGCCTGAATGAGATGCGAAAGCGGATGCAGATCTTTTCCGACGAGACCGATCAAGAACTCATTGTCGCCTGCGTCGAGCCCGTGACACGCGAGGCGAATGTCGTGCGCGAGCTCTTGTGCACCGTACGCCATTCCGAGTGATGCATGCTCGCGCAAGATGTGACTCTGGTCGAGCCCCTCGAGCTTCGCGAACTCACCCTTGCGACGAAGCGGGTACCAAACGTGCCACAAATAATCCGGGTTCATCACGTTGTCGATCGGTCGCTTGAGGAGCACGTACGCGAGATCCGGTTCGTGGCCCGTCGAGTACGCACGCCCGAGCATCGCGAAGTCGTGACGATGGTCGACGTGCAGCAACTTCGCATGACCGAAGAGCGGCCGCACCTCCTTGATGAAATGCGACGGATTTTCCGACCACGTTAGAAGCCCGAGCCCACGCGGCGCGACGGTATCCGCATAAATCACACCGCCGATTTTGTGCTCCTCGAGGAGCCCCGCAAGGATCGCTGCGGTGCCGGCTGCGTTGTCGCCCTTCGGAACGTCGAACACGAGAAGCTGCATGAAAAGCCGGCGATTCTGCTTCTGACGCTCGCCATCTTTTTTTCCGCCGTAGTCGTTTACGTCGACCTCGGGCAACCCTTTGGCTTCCGTCACGGGCGCGTTGCTCATAGTCCGATCTCTTAGCACACGGCACAGCGTCCCGAAGATCGTCTAGCTTTGCGCCATGGATTTTTCCCTACCGAAAGAGCTCGCGCCTAAGCTCGATGCGATCCGCGCCATCGTCGACGAGGACATCACGCCGATTGAAAAAGAGATGCTCGCCTCGAAGAGCTTCAACGCGATCGAGCCGCGCATCAATGTCGTACGCGCCAAGGTGAAGAAGCTCGGATTGTGGGCACCACAAATTCCGAAAGCGGAAGGCGGCATGGGGCTCACCCTGATGGAGCACGCGCGTGTGAGCGAGGTGCTCGGACGGTCGCCGCTCGGTCACTACGCATTCAACTGCCAAGCGCCCGACGCCGGCAACATGGAAATTTTGCTGCAATTCGGCAAGCCCGAGCAAAAAGAAAAATTCCTGAAACCGCTTTTGAATGGGGAAATTCGCAGCTGCTTCGCGATGACGGAGCCAGAACGACCCGGATCGAATCCCACGTGGCTCGGCACGCGCGCACGCAAAGATGGAAACGATTACCTGATCGACGGAACGAAATGGTTCACGTCGAGCGCCGACGGTGCGGGCTTCGCAATCGTGATGGCGGTCACCACGCCGGACGCCTCGGCGCATTTGCGCGCGAGCCAAATCATCGTTCCGGCCGGAACGCCCGGCTATCGCATCGTTCGGAATATTTCGGTGATGGGAGAAGCGGGTGACGGCTACGCGAGCCACTCGGAGGTGGCCTTCGAAAATTGCCGCGTGCCGCAGACGAATTTGCTCGGTGAAGAAGGCGCCGGATTTTTGATCGCGCAAGAACGGCTGGGGCCCGGTCGCATTCATCACTGCATGCGTTGGATGGGCATCTCCGAACGCGCCTTCGACTTGATGTGCAAACGAGCTGCAACGCGCGAAATTTCTCCCGGCAAGGCGCTCGGCACGAAGCAGATGGTCCAAGACTTCATCGCCGAGTCACGCGCGGAGATCGATGCCGCACGCTTGATGGTGATGCACGCCGCCTGGAAAATGGAGAACGAGGGCGCCTATGCCGCACGCGAAGAAATTTCCACGATCAAATATTTTGCCGCCGGCGTTTTACAACGCGTAGTGGACCGCGCGATCCAAGTCCACGGCGCGCTCGGCATGACGGACGACACGATTTTGGCCTATTTTTACCGGCACGAACGAGCCGCACGAATTTACGACGGCGCCGACGAGGTCCACAAATCCGTCGTCGCCAAGCGCATTTTGAAGCGGTACGGTTTGTCGATCGAATGAGCATGGAAGATCAAAAAACGGAGGCCAAGCTCGGCATCGATCCGGCGCGCGCGGTTCGGCCGGGCGAAGAGATCGACCTCGAAAAATTGCGCGCATACTTGAGCGCGCATTTGAAAGGCGGCGCGAAACAGATCTCGCTCGAGCAATTTCCGGGAGGACATTCGAACCTCACGTATTTGCTGCACGTCGCCAGCGGTGAGGGTGAGCGCGAGCTCATATTGCGTCGCCCGCCGTTCGGCAATCGCGTGAAGAGCGCACACGACATGACGCGCGAGGTGACGATGCTCTCTGCGCTCGCGCCGGTGTATCCGCAAGCGCCCAAGCCGCTCGTGAATTGCGAAGACCCGAGCGTGATTGGCTCGCCGTTCTATGTGATGGAAAGAATTCGCGGCGTCATCTTGCGACGCACGCTTCCGAAAGGTGTCACGGTTTCGCCCGGCGAGGCGTGTCGGCTGAGCGAAGCGTTCGTCGACAACCTCGTCACGCTGCATGCGATCGACTGGGAAAAAATAGGTCTTTCGACGATCGCCAAACCGGACGGTTACGTGATGCGCCAAGTCACCGGTTGGATGAAGCGCTATCAAGACGCCGCAACCGACGACATTCCGAACATGGATCAAGTCGGAAAGTGGCTCACCGAGAAAATGCCGAAATCAAATGGAGCGACCGAGCGCAAGAACGCCACGGTCATTCACAACGACTACAAGTTCGACAACTTGGTGCTCGCGCCGAACGACGTCGGATCCATTTTGGGCGTCCTCGATTGGGAGATGTCGACGGTAGGGGATCCGCTGATGGATCTCGGCACCGCACTTGGTTACTGGGTCGAAGCGACCGACCCCGAGGACATTCGCAGCTTCGCGTTCGGTCCCACCGCCCTTCCCGGCAGCTTCACGCGCCGTGAAATTGCAGAACGCTACGCCGCGAAGAGCGGCCGCGACACGTCGCACATGCTTTTTTATTTCGTGTTCTCGCTTTACAAAACCGCGGGCGTCGCACAGCAAATTTATTGGCGCTTCAAAATGGGACACACGAAGGACGAGCGTTTTGGAGCGTTTCTCTTCGGCGTGCAAATTCTCGCGCAATCTGCGGCGCGCGCGATCGATCGAAATACGATTTAAGTCGTCACGGCTTCATGCCACGCCGGCAGCTCCACGCCGACCAGCGCGCCGCCGCCATCGCGATTGCGCGCATATGCACGACCGCCGTGAGCTTCGGCGATGCGCTGCACGAGCGCGAGCCCGAGCCCGACCGATTGCGCTTCCGCCTTGCCGTTGGGACGCCGGTAAAATGGCTCGAAAATGCGATTTTCTTCGCCGGGCAAAAATCCTGGGCCATCGTCCTCGACTTCGATGCGTACGTTCGCTCCGCCGTTTCCGACGGTGACGCGGGCAACTCCGCCGCCGTGCCTGCGTGCGTTCTCGATCAAATTCGAAACGGCGCGCGTGGTGAGGGTGGCGTCGCCGTCGAATGGCACCGGCTCGCCCGGCGCATCGAGATGAATGAGCTCGATCGATGCGCGGCTCATCGCCTGGCGTGCGACTTCCACCGCGTCGAGCTTCTTCGGAACCATTGCCGAAAAATCGATACGCGAGCTCGCGAGGAGATCCGCAACGAGCGCGTCGATCTCCACGATCTCGCGATCGATCTCTTCGATCTCGGAAAGAGATCCTTCTCCCCTATACGGATCGCCACTCGGATCGAGGGCGGCCGCTCCTACTTTTTCGCGCGCCAGCTCGGCGAGGAGACGCATGCGTGCGAGCGGCGTGCGAATT
Source organism: Polyangiaceae bacterium (assembly GCA_039937955.1). Classification (GTDB taxonomy): domain Bacteria; phylum Myxococcota_A; class Polyangia; order Polyangiales; family Polyangiaceae; genus JAICXU01. The sequence goes on from JBDTFL010000646.1 coordinate 3,975, forward strand.
TCGTGGGACACGGTCGCGAGCAACGCGCGCTGATCGGCCATTTGTTTTTCGATGCGCACCGCCATGTCGTTGAGCACGCGCGCCAAGATGTTGAACTCGCCGTGGAACCTGCGCATGTTCACGCGCCGCGAGAGCTTGCCGCGTCCAAGATCCTCGGCGACCTGCAAAATCTCCAGCCAATCGCGTGACACGCGTTTCGCCACGAAACCGGCGCAAGCCCACAATGCGAAAATCCCAGCGCCGAAAATGTAGGCGCCGTGATGCGCGCCGCCCTGCACGAGATGATGCACGAACGCGATCATCGCCGCGGTGACGGTGATCATCATCACCTGAAACAAGAAGATGCGGCGATGGAGGCGCGCGCGGAAATACCACATCAAAAAATGCGATGCGCCATGACGGCCGCCGTTCATCTCGGCGTGACGTTCGGCGTGCTCTCGCATCTTGCGCTCGCATCGGTCGACGCGGCGCAGTTGCCTCATGTGATGTTCACGTCGCTTCTTTCGCCAGGACATAGCCCACTCCACGCACAGTCTTGATCTTCCGCGGTTGGCGCGGGTCATCGCCGAGCTTTTGCCGTAGATGGGAGATGTGGACGTCAACGGTGCGATCACTCACCGTCACGTCGCCGCGACCGGCTTCGGACAGGAGCGCGTCACGCGGAACGACGCGACCAGCGCGACGCGCGAGGGCCACCAAAATGTCGAACTCGACGCCCGTGAGATCCACGTCTTTGCCGCCGAGCACTGCGATGCGGCTTGGGATATCGAGCACGATTTCGCCGATCGTGATCCGCTCTTCAGTCATTTGCGGGCTCGCTCGTCGGAGCACTGCACGAAGGCGAGCCAGCAGCTCACGCGGGGAAAACGGCTTCGGAACGTAATCGTCCGCGCCGACCTCCAACCCGACGACGCGATCGGTTTCGTCACCGCGCGCCGTGAGCATGATCACGGGAATCTTGTATTTTGCACGTATTCGTTTGAGGACCTCGAGACCGTCCATACCTGGCATCATCACGTCGAGCAGGACGGCGTCGAAGCTTCCGGCCGAGAGCGAAGCGAGCCCTTGCGAGCCGTCACCGACACACGTCACCGAAAAATCGTGCTGCTCCAAAAACGTGCGGAGCAGCTCGTACAGCCGCACGTCGTCGTCGATGAGGAGCAATCTCATTTTGCTAAGCATAACAGCTCTGCTCGGTCGTGATCTTTGGCGTGATCTTCAGCGTGACGGGTGACGTGACTGGCGTGTGTCACGGGCGGTGATTCGCGCGTTGCGCGGCTTGGTAGCAAACGTCGGCAACGTGTTGCTCGAACCTGCTGCCGCCGCCGCCGCGATGACATCCGTGCATGCTCGCGAAACCGGAGCCGAATCCCGCCACGGTTCCGAGCGCGAGAAGAACCATCAAAAAAGGTCGTCGCATGATCGTTTTCTCCTTAGACCGAATAGCGGTACGGGCCGCGCTCGTTTGGATGACGTCCGTGATCGTCGTGATTTCGCCAGTGATTCGCGACGTCGCGAAAGCGCGGACCATTTTCGATGAAGTCGGCAAACATGCCGCGTTGACGCTCGTCGAGCGCTTCGTGAACCTTGGCGAACGCATCGATCCCGGCTTTGCGCATCGAGTCCATCACCGCTTCGACTTGCGCCGTTGCCGTGCCGACCGACACTTCGTCGAACGACGTGCTGCGCATGGCCTTCGCAACCTCGACGCGCGCGGCTTTCATCCCGTCTTTCGCGGCGCGCCCTTTTTCGCGCAAATCCTCGAACGCCTGCGCGATCACTTTTTCTTGTCCGGGCGTCGTGTCCAAACGCTGGAACATTGCGCGGAGAAAAAATCGTCCGCCGCCGTAACGGCGCGCGCGCTCGCCCCAACCGCCGCCGAATCCTCCGCCATGATCGTCGTCACCGCCGAAATGATCCTGGTCATAGCCATGCCATCCGCGATGTCCCCGATGTCCGCAGCCGCCGCCGTGTCCGCGACCGTAGCCGTAGCCGCCACACCCGCCGTAGCCGCGCCCATGACGGGCAACCTTGATGAGTCCAATCAAACAGAGCGTTCCAAACAGGAAGCCGAACATTTTGCGTTTCTCCTTTTTGCTGCGCCGACGAGCATTTCAACCGCCCGACGCCAACGAACATTGCAACGAGCGTGTTAAAACTCCGTGCTCTCCATATGAAGAAGCGTGAACCGTTGGTTTTGGCTTATTTTATGCTGCTTTCGTGTGCGGATCCGAGCGCGCCAGCGCCGCGTGACGCGCCGGTTTTACAAGCGCTGAAGGTTTCCGACGCTGCAGTCCCGGCCGCCGACGCAGGTGACATGATGGATGCGTCGCTTGCCGATGCCTCTGCGCTGCTCGCACCCGAGCCGAAGATCGGACGCGCCGAGGCGATCGATTTGCTTTTCACATCGATGAAAGACGGCGTCACACCGCCACCGTGCGAGGGGGACGACGCGGTGAAGTGTCTGCTCGACGCGCGTTACGCGAAGGACGATGCTGCGCGTGATGTTGCAGTTTCACTTTTCGAAAAAACCGGAAGCGTCGCCGGAGTCGACAAGGCGCACATCATGGACGGCGGTTATCGCGGCATGCTCCATCTCGTTCCCGTGTTGCCGCTAGGGGCCAGCAAAGTGCATTTGCAACACATGTCGTTCGCGCTCACGGGCTTCGATACATTTTTTCAAAAGCTCGAATCACGCGCAAATTCTCGTGTGACGTATCGATGGCGGAATCTCGCGCTTCGATTTTTTCGATCGGTCAAAGCCCGCACGCCATCCGCATACGCCAGCGGTTGGACCATCGCTTACAACGTCGACGGCTCACTCAACAAAAGCGACGACGCGGTTCGCGAGACCATGTTTCACGAAATTTTTCATTTGAACGACGCCGACCATGGTGCGCGTGGCGACGACTGGTCCGAGCACGCGCTCGCGCAGACGTACGACGCGATCGTTGCAAACTGCAAAGCGAGCACGCCGTGTCTTTCCAAGTACGCGCCCAACGACACGATGGTGCGCGGCGGAACTTATTACGCATTTCAACCCGGCAACGACGTGCGCGAATACGCCGCCGAGCTTTCGGTCCGTTACTTCAAAGAAGAGAGCGCGGCGATCGCTGGAACCACGTCACAAAAGCCCTTTAAATGCACGGGGTCCGAGAACGCGAAATCTTGGAACGCGATGGTCCACGAATTTTTCGCGGACATCGATCTTACGCCCGCGTGCCCCTGAAGGCGCAAGCCGAGCGCCGCGCACGCATATGAAAAGACGAATCAGTCGCAGATGCTGTTCGGGTCGCTGCCGTCTTCGAGCGCGTTGACGATGCAGTCTTTCTTCGCGCAAAAATCCGAGGGTACTTCCGCGTTCGGTTGTTTGGCGGCCCATGCTTTGAGCTTCGCGAGGTCGGTCGGCATGACCGAGCACACGCGATTGTACGCCGCGTGATCTTTGAAGACGTAGAGCTTGCCGCTCACGCCGCCCTCCCACTGCAAATCTTTCGGCAGATCCGATCCGTCCGGCAATTCTGCGCCGACCCATGAACCGAACATTTCGACTTGGTCGCTTCCGTACATTCTGCCAGGACGCACGACGCCGACGTCGGTCGGGTAATCGATGTCGATGTATTTGCCGTTCCACTTGTCGTAGTCGGCGATGACGGTGACGTGATCCGGATGGCTCGGATAGATCGAGGCGTTCGCCGTGTAGACCTTGTGCATGTCG
>JBDTFL010000647.1:0-3241 GCA_039937955.1 Polyangiaceae bacterium
CCCCTCTCCAGAAGCGCTCTCGGCCGACATCGACGCGACGCCGATCGAGATCGACGAGAAGAAAATCGCGCCGAACCTCGGCGATTTTTTCGAAGGCGACTCACGCATTCAAAATGTGCCCGATCCGAAATCGCCTGGAAATACTGCGCCAACGTGGACTCTCGCGTCGAGCGGCGAAGGCGCGATCGACATTCGGCGCGCGCTGAAAACGAAAGAGCCCGACGTCATCGCATATGCAGCGGGTACGCTGAAGGTTGCGCGCGGCGGAAAATATTTGCTGTTGCTCGGCACCGACGACGGCGTTCGAGTGATGGTCGACGGCAAAAATATTTTCACGCGAGACGAAGCGCGCCCCGAGCGTAGCGACGACGATCTCGTGCCTGTCGATCTGACGGCGGGCGATCACGCCATCGTCTTGAAGCTGCACCAACGCGACGGTGCTTGGTCGTTTCGCGTTCGCTTGGTGGATTCGAGCTTGAATCCCCCGATCGGATCTACGCTTGAATTACCGGGCACTCATACAGCAGACGCACGCGCGCTCGCGCAGAAGATGAGCTGGGTGTCGCTCGATCGCGGCCTGCGCGATGATCGCTATGCGCCCGAGCTCGTCGTGCGATTTCCGGAGGGTGCGCCGCTAGGCATTCCTCTCACCGTGCATGCGCGGCTCGATTCGGCGGCGGGAAATATTTTCGATGTGAACGTCGGAAATGTTTCGGCAACCAAAGGTGAATTCTCGGCGCCGCTTCCAGAAGTGAATGGCGACGCGCTTACGAAATTGGAAAACGGTGGCGCGAGATACGACATCAACGTGGCCGGCCGATCGGTAAAGCCCCTATTTTTGCCGGTCCGTTCGGTTCGGCTTGCGTGTGCGCATGCGAGCCGCGCGCTGGCAGCCGCTGATGATTCACTTCTAATCTCCTCGCGCGACTCAGTCGAATACTTGAACGATCGATTGCGCTCGCTCGTTGCACACGGTGACGGCGACGTGAACGCCGAAGCCATGGAAGCGGCCGAGCTCGAGCAAGCCGCGACGCTCATCGAGCAGCACCGCGACTCGTACGCAACGCGCACTGGCTTCATTCGGCGCGCGTATCGCTCGCCGGTCGATGATGAGCTCGCTGAATACGGCGTGTTCGTTCCGACGTCGTACAAACCCACGAATCACCGTAAATACCCGCTGATCGTCGCGCTCCACGGCATGAACGGAAAGCCGATGGCCATGTTGCGTTGGATTTTCGGCGGCGACGAAAAGGGAAAAGATCAGAATTGGGAAGAGCGTCATCCGCTCGATCCGGTTCCGAATACCGACGCGTTCATCGTTGCGCCGAACGGCTATGGCAACACGATGTATCGCCAGCTCGGGCAAGACGACATCGTGCGCGCCATGGAGGAGGTCGAGAAGAATTTCCCGATCGACGAGACGCGCGTCACGATCACGGGCCCGTCGATGGGCGGGATCGGAACCGCGGCGCTCGCGTTTCGTCATCCCGACGTGTTCGCGGCCGCCGAGCCTTTGTGCGGTTACCACTCGTATTTCGTGCGTCGTGATTTCGTGAACAAGCCGATTCGTCCGTGGGAGCATTTTCTCGCGGAAGAACGTTCGAACGTCGATTGGGCTGAAAATGGCGAGAAAACACCGCTTTTCATCGTTCATGGAACCCAAGATCAGCCGGTCGCGAACAGCGGCGTGCTGATCAAAAAATACGAAGACCTGAATTTCAGCGTCGTGCACGAGCATCCGAACTTGGGACATCCGGTTTGGATCCCGACCTACGCAAACGAAAAAGGGATCAACTGGCTGCTCGCGCAAGCGCCGCGCGATTTGGACTCGGCGCATCTGCATTTCAAAACCTCGCGCCTTCGCGACGGCGATGACGCGTGGCTGCATATCGATCAATTCTCGGCGCCGGCGACTTGGGGCGAGGTCGACGCGAAGATCACCGCGCGAACCTCGATCACCGTCGCAACGCACGGAGTATCGGAAATTCGGCTGGATCGTGATGCAAAGCTGATCGATGCGACGAAACCGATTTCGATTTCGATCGATCGAGAAAGTCTTAGATTCACACCGGACGCCGCGCTCGTGATGCACCTGGAAGGCACCGATTGGAAAAACGGCCCGGCCAGCCACGCGAACGTGGTGAAGCGAAAAAATATCACCGGGCCCATTCGCGACGCATTCAGCGAGCCACTGCTCTTCGTTTATGGCGCGAGCGATCCTGCGCAGACACGTGCGAGCTTGGAAGTTGCGAAAGACTGGGCGCGCATTCGCTACGGCGTCGATGTGCACTACCCGATCATGAGCGACATCGAATTTTTCGCGCGCGGCGAGAGCATCGCGAACGACAAATCGCTCTTCTTGGTAGGCAACGCAAAAGCCAATCGCGTGCTGGCGGCGATCGAGTCGGATCTGCCGATTACCGTAAAAAACGGGCAAATCGTGATGCAGAACGGTCAGAAATTTTCGGGTAATGAATTGGGCGCCGCCTTCATTCGCCCTAACCCGCGACGCTCCGATCATTACGTCGTCGTCGTCGAAGGCGTCACTGCGCTCGGCACGTGGCGGTCGATGTCACTTCCAGATCTGCTCCCGGACTTCGTCGTTTACGACGAGCATGTCGCGCCGTCACGCGGGCAGATGCTCCTCGGGCCCGGCAGCGTCATGGCCGGAGGATTTTTCGACAACGATTGGGCTCTTCCCAAGCAGACCGACGATCCACTCGCACGCACGCATCGCGCGCCCGCAAAATCCGAAAACGACGCGACTCCCTACTTGCCGTAGCCCTCTACGCCTCCGCGTAGCTCGGCTCCGCGTCGAATTCTACTTCGCGAGCGGCCGGCCAAGGTCGGCTTGCCATCGTCCGTAGACTGTCGCTTTTTGCGTGCCGTCGTAGTTGCGAAGCCCCATCGTACCGAACGCTTTAGCGAGGACTTCCCCGAAAAATGCAGCGTTTCCTGCGTCGGGCCCGGCGTCAGGTCCGCGAAAAACACCGAGCACCGCGCACCACGTCGGATCGAACGTGCACGGACAATCGGTCATGAACGAGCTCACGACGAGGTCGCGATCGGACCACCAATTGACGAGGTCGATGTGCTGCGACTCCGCCGACTTCAACACGAAATCGAGGTACGCCTCTTCGTCGGCTTCGCTGTCGTTGAACACCGTGTCGCACGTTGCGTTCGGAAGCTCGGCAACCAGGTTCGTCGAGCTCCAGCCCGTTTCGGCGATAAGCGCAGTCTC
>JBDTFL010000648.1:0-5566 GCA_039937955.1 Polyangiaceae bacterium
CTGCCGCTGCCGGACAGAGCGTTCTCGTGCGCGCATACGAAGAGGCATTTCAATCGCTCGACATTCCGGTCGCTCAAGTGTTGCTCACGCACGCCGACCTCGCTGACCGCACGCGCGGCAACAACGCACGCGCCGCACTCGAGGCCTTGCTCGAAGCCGGCGCCATTCCCGTGCTCAACGAAAATGATTCGGTCGCCGTCGACGAGATCAAATTCGGCGACAACGATCAGCTCGCCGCAATGGTCACGCCTTTGGTCGGTGCCGATTTGCTCGTGCTTTTGTCCGACGTCGACGGCTTGCTCGACGCATCCGGCAAACGCGTGAAAGTGATCGAGGAGGCCGCAGATGCAACGCTTCATGTTCGCGCATCGAAATCCGAGGTTGGCACCGGCGGCATGGCCAGCAAGATCGAAGCGGCACGACGCGCAACGCTTGCCGGCGCGCATGTCGTTCTCGCGAACGCGAGCACCGATCACATTTTGGAATCAATCCTCGCCGGCGCCGACGTCGGCACGTATTTTTGCCCGGCCAAAGAGCGTTTGACCGCAAAAAAGCACTGGATCGCGTTCACTCTTCGCCCTCGCGGAGACATCGCGCTCGACGCCGGAGCGGCGCTCGCAGTGCGCAGCAAAGGAAAGAGCGTTCTCGCGGTAGGCGTCATCGGCATCCGCGGAGATTTTCGCGCAGGCGACGCCGTGCGAATCGTAGACGGAACCGGCGCGGAAATTGGTCGTGGGCTGGCGGGCGCCAATGCACTCGACGCCGCACGCGTTGCCGGACAACGCAGTGACAAAAGCGATGGCGCGGTCGAGCTCGTGCACCGCGACGACCTCGTCGTCTGGAAATAAGCTCGGCGTTACCAAACGTCGCAACGGTCAGCAGGCTTCTTCGTCATTGCGTCGCCGTCGTTGCACGAAAAAGCTTTCGCGAGCTCGGGCAGGTCGCGCAGCGCACGATTCACGCGCACGTGTGGTGGCGGATGCGGATCATCCGCGACGAAATTCGCAAGTGCCTCGGGGCGTAGCTCGGTGCACCAAAGCTGCGCGAATGCCGTAAAAAAAGCCTGATCGCGCGTCTTTTCGTCGGTCGCAGATTCGCGTTTCATCGCGCGATACGCGAGACGCAAGCCGCCCGAATCGGCGACGCTCTCGTCGAGGATCTGACTAACTTGAAGATCCAGCTTCTCGCTCGCTGATGCAGCTTCCAGATCGCGACGCACGCATGCGAGCCGCTCGTGATAGCGCGCCAAAGTTTGCGCGCTCCACCACGAAGCGTCATTTCCATTTTCGTCGAACCGTCCGTCGAGCGCGTGAACGAGCTCGTGACCGAGGATGCTCTCGAACGCGAACGCATGACGATCACGTTCATCGAAAATGGGCGGCGCCAAAATTCCGGCGGGGATCACCAGCTCGTTCTTCCGCGGATCGAAATACGCATTCACCGTCGATCCGGAGATCCTCCAGGCTGTCGGATCCGATGCGTGCCCAATCGTCGCGAGCTTGATGCGCGTCGCGCGAGCACGAAGCTGCACGACGTCGGAGAGGAACGACGAGCGCTCGAGCGTGAAGTCAGCGCGCGCCGGTTTTTCTGCTGGAATTCCGATCGCGATCGAAAGCGACTCGATTTTCTTTCGAGCAACGGCGCGCGTTTGCGAATCCATCCACGCGAGCGAATCGATCTCGGATTGCAGGACAGACGTCATCGCAACGCTCAGCGCCCGCGCACGCGCGAGGTCGGCGTCGGTCATCGCGCGACGAACGAAAGCAACAGACAAAGCACCTCCCAGCAGAGCGTCGGCCTCGCGGGCACAAAACTTCGAGCGCTCCGGCAATGTATGCACGCCCGTCTCGCGGGACCTCTGCTCGAGATCGGCTTTGGCCAACGTGTGTGTAGAGAACGGTGCCAACGCATGCAGGAGGTCTTCGTGCAACGTCGCGTGAAGCTCGTCAGCCGACGCTTTCGCAATGATGCGATCCATCGCCGATAGGTAAGCAGGCGTGGCCAGATGGATTGCGGATGGCGGCGAGATGCCGAGCTCCGAGAAATACGTTTTCCATCGGAAATTCGGCGCGATTTTTACGAGCGCGGCGGCGTCGACAATTTGTGATGCTCGACTCGTATCGTGCAAAACCGAACGCGCTTCATATGCAGAAAATAATTTTTCGTCGAGCGCATCCGACGAGCGCGCGGGCGGCGGCTGGCGAACGACGGCAGCGATGCGATGTGCGTTGTGGAGATCAGGCTCCGGTTCCAAAACGAAAAGCGCTGGCACCCCGAGCAGATGAAGGTGCGCGACAGACTTCGCGAGCGCGTCGGGATCACGCGTGTCGATCGTGTCGAGCAACTGGTCGAGCTCGGCCTCTCCATGCGCGTCGATGGCCGTGTCGTCCATGCAGCTCGCAAAAAAATCTCCGAGCTGCGCGGAGTACGGCTCGGAGGCCGGCGGGTCGACGGTGTCGCGTTCGAGGATCGAACGCAGAATTTTTTCGTTGCGCGTGCGAGCCTCGTGAAATCCTTTGGACCACATTGCTTCGTCGTCCGGAATTCGTGGCGTGCTCGTCCAACCGCCGCATGCGTACGCATAAAAGTCGACACACGGAGACACGCGCGAATCGATCGCATCGCGGTCGATGTCACTAAACGGCTTATTTTCAGGCGTATCCGCGATCGCCGATGTTCCGATGGTTTCGATTTTCTTACGCCCGCACGCTGCGCTCGATGCGAAACCGAGCGCAACGAACAGAGATGCAGCACGAATGCGCACTTGTCGCGCGCGGCTTCGTTATGGGCCGACGATGGCGCCGCGTTGACTGGGCGCAAGATTCAAATTGATCGGCGCCTGATCGCGGGCTTGGACCTGCGAGGCTTGCGACAAGATATCCGGCTGGACGGCGACGTCGATCTGATGACCGCTGATCGCACCGTGGCAGTTCGCACAGAGTCCGTTGAAGAAGCCGCGCTGGAAGGATTGATGTGCATACTCGCCCGGCTCGAATTGCATCTGCTCACGCTGGATGCGCGGCCACTTTCCTTGTTGCGACATTTGCGTGTCGGGCAGGCCGATCGAAAACGGCAGACCTCCCGGAACTTGGAAGTGCGCCGAGCCGTCGCTGTCGATCGGAACCTGACCGATCAAACGACGCGCAACGTAGACTTGGCCGTAAGCGTCCTTGACGACGTTCGCGCCGCCCGCCGAAAAGTCCGTCATGGTCAACGGTGGCGGAAGCTCTTCGTAGACGTCGAAGCTCGTAATCGGCTCCAGCGCGCGTCCGGTCGACGTGTTCTGGAAGAGCAAGGTCGCAAGCACCGGCATGTCGAGAATGAGAATGTCAGCTTCGCTGTGACCCGGCTGCAAGTAGTTGTACGAGTTTGGCTCGTCGAGCGTCGAATCGAAAATTCCGCGTGAGCTGCGCCCGAAAATTCCGACCGCGTCGACCTCGGCGGTACCCGCGCCGCCGATCAATACGGCGCTCTTCGCGCCCGAGACGCTGTCGACCATGTAGATGTCGTAGTCACCGTTGAAGGTCGCCGGATCGGTTGCGGCTCCCCAGCTCACCAAAACTTTTCCGCTCGGCAACATCGACGGCGCTGTGTACAGACCGGTCGTCGGTTGACCGGGGACGACGGTCGCCTTCGGGTCCAAAATCGTCAGCGAGTGCAGGAAGAAGTTCGGCGTCGCGTTTTGATTGTTCGCAAGCTGCTCGACCGACGTTGCCGAGTTGGGATCGATGACCGTCGGATCGATCGGATAGTCGGCCGGGTTCGTGCTCGTGTAATCGATGCCGATCGAACGATTGAACACGCCGAGGGTTCCACCGCCATGCGGCACGCCGGGGTTCGAGAAGATGGTGAGGAAGTTTTTGTCGGCGATCTCGATCACATTCGTCGCTTCGTAAAAGCCAACGCTGCCGCGCTGTGAATAGAGCGGATGATAGTCGCTGCCGTCGAGATCCATGCGCCGCAACGCGAGCTCGTAGAAATCTTGCGCGCGCTTTTCTGCGGTGAAGATGAGACGACCGTCGGACATGAAGCTCGGCTCGCGCTCCATTCCGAGCTGATAGGTGAGCTGACGAACTTGTGTGAGCGCACCACCATTGGCAGCAGGCTCGAGCACGTAAAGATCCGAGTTCGGTTTCGTCGGATCCGAAGGCGTGCGTTGCGGGCCGCTGTAGTCGTACGCGCCCGGATTTGAGATGTTGCCGCGCGTCGAGGCAAAGACGATGCGCATTTTGCCGTCAGCGCCTTGCGGACTGTAAACCGGATCGAAGTTGTGGATGAGCAGACCGTTGCCGCTCGTTGCACCCGTGTCGATCGCGTCGATCTTCGCGCACGCCGTACCGTCGGCGTTCATCTGATAAATTTCGAGTGGATCCGTCGCCGATGCGCGCGCGGCAAACGCAATCAGCTTGCCGTCCCAAGAAACGCTCGGCCGTCGAATGTCGGCGGTCGTCGGATCGAGCGCACATCCGGCGGTGACTGATTTGTCGGCACCGAGCGTGACATTTCCTGTGGCGTCCATCGTGGCAGCGACGATGTGGAGGTCCGCGCCCGCGTGATAAACGTCGAAATCGGTCGGCCGATCTGCGCCAGTCGGGATCGATCGCTTCACGTATGCGATGCCGCTGAACGGCGCCGGATTACGCGCAGCGCGCTCGCGTTTGTGCCACTCGCGAATGATGCAGTATGCAGGTATTTTGTCGATGTCGCCGTTGTCGTAGTCGTACGCGCCGGTGTCGCAGACAGCGCCGCGGTCGATGCTTCCGATCCCCGTGCCGCCAATTCCGTACGTTCCGCCACCACCACCGGCGTCAGCAGCTGGTGTTCCGCCGTCGGGCGGCGGAGGGGGCGTTCCACCATCTGATGCAGGAGTCGCTCCGCCGGTGCTTTGGAAATCCTCGAAGAGCGACCCGCCGCGATGCTTGAGCCCAATCGATCCTTGCGACGGCGGATACAAATTTTTCTGCACGATGCGGCTTTCGTTGACGTCGGCGCTTTCGATCGAAAGCTGCGCAAGCGACAGCGCGTAATTGTGCTGGGTTGCCGCGTACGAAAAGCTTCCGCCCGAACCGCCGCGCAATCGATAGTCGTGGAACTGCGCAGATGAATGGCACTGCAGCATCATGCAGCCCTTCTTCACCAAGATTGGCTGCACCCTGTGCGTGAAGAACGCGAAGTTCGGATCGATGTTGCTGAAATCCGGCGCCTTCTGATCTTTCGCCCACGTCAAAATCGCTTGGTAGCTCGGGTCATTCACGCTCGTGAAAATGATCCCACCCTCATGGAACGATCCGCCTTCTGCAGGCGAGAGCGGACGACGCACGATCTCGCTGTCCTCGGGCACCTGCGCGATGTACTCGGACGCGATGTAATAGTTCCAACGCAATTGCTCGGGCGTCGTTCCGCACGTCAAATAAAGGTCATTTGACTGCGTACCGTGACAGTTGCTCGCCGCACACGTTCCGCCGAGCACGCCGTTGACCTTGTCGCGGAACTCCGGAAAATTCGGGTTCGTCGAGTCGGTGTTCGGGTCGAAACCGGCGACGACGGGCACGGTCGTCGTGCAGGG
>JBDTFL010000649.1:0-4741 GCA_039937955.1 Polyangiaceae bacterium
CATCTGCCCGATGTCAAGGACACGCATGTGACTGCGCGTCCTCGTGCTCGTATCAGAGTTCGCCGACGTGCGTTGATCCCAACGCAAAACAAAAGGCCGCTCGAGCTGAGCGACCTTCGTTGTTCCCACGACGAAACAGCTATTTTTACGGCGGATCTGCGATCAGAGCGGAGCGTGACCTTCTTCTTCTTCCGGATTCGCGCCCTTCGCGCGAATCTTGTCCGCTGCGAGCTTGCGTTGATCGGCGGTGAGAGTCGGCATCACGATCTCGACGAAGTGAAGGCCGTGCGTCGCCATTTCTGCGACGTGCTGTTTCGCATCTGATTGCGGCATCGCCTGATCGACCGAGAAATTGTCAGCGGCGAAGTTGTCGAGGATGTGACCACGGCCACCATGACCACCGTGCTCGCCGGGGCCGTCTTTACCCTCTTGCATGTGCTGCATCATCTCGCTTTTGTGCGCGACGAGCTCGGCCTGTATCGACGTCTTGATCTGATCTTTTTGCGCGTCGGTCAGGTTGAGCGCAGTCGCCCATTCCTGCATTTTTTCGCCGTGTCCGCCGTGATGCTCACCCTTCTTCGCCTGCATGTTCGCATGCACGGCGTCTACGAACGCCTGACGTTGCGTCGCATCCAACAGATCATGCATTTTCTGGAACGCCGCGTGATCGAGCGGGCGCTGCGCTTCCCAATTCGCAGACAGCGCATCGATCTGCGGTTGCAACGCCGCCTGATCGATCTTTCCGGTTTCCACCTGCGCTGCGATCGCGTTCGCGAGATTCACGCGAAGCGGAAGCGCACTTTGATGACGCGCCTCTGCGTCGGTCGCGAGCTTCTCGATCGCCGTGCGTTGGTCGGTGCGAAGCGCGACTTGGCCCAACGCTTCACCGACGAATTTCACCATGCCATGTGAGCCGACCGCGACCGGCGCGATCGTCGCATTGCTCTCGGGCGCAGTGGTGCCGGTTTGCGTTTGCGTTTGAGGCTCGGTGCCGGCGCTTCCGCATCCGATCGTTCCGAGTGACGACAAAACCAAACTGCTCACCAAAACCAAACCCAATCGAGCTGCTCTCATTGCGCGACCTCCGTAGTTGAGAGTGACGCGTGAGAGGGTCGATGTGCTCGCGAATTTCGCGTCAATTAACGTAAAAGGAGCAAGACGTCTGCGCGTAGCTCGGATTTTTTGCGCGGTGCGGGTGGTTGCCCGCAGCTACTCGTCGTCGTCGTCGTCATCCTCACCAGTCGTGTCATCGGTGAGATCCATGACGCGTGCCTCGAGGCTGCGTCCTTTGGTGACGCCGCTGATGCGGACTTTTTCGTTGAGGAGCAGCCAGAGCACATGTGCGATGACCGCCTCGGCGTCGGCGTTCTTGCGATCGAAATGAACGATGAGCTCGTTCTTGTCGTCGTCCCAGTCGGCGCGACTTACGGAAGGGAGCTCGCGGACTTTTCCCATCGGCACTGATTGCTCCGGGCTCTTGCCAGCGGACGAAGCAATCTTCACGTGAACCTCTTGGGTCGACGCGGTGAGCTCGTTCATCGTGCCGCTCGTCACGAGCTTGCCGTGATCCAAAATCGCTGCAGCGTCGCAAATCTCTTCGAGCTCTTGCAGGTTGTGGCTCGACACGATCAGCGTGCAGCGACGCCTTCGATTTTTGATGAGCTGACGCACTTCATAGGCGCTGCGCGGATCGAGACCCGCGGTGGGCTCGTCGAGGAGCACGACGTCTGGGCTACCGAGCAATGCTTGCGCGAGCTGCACGCGTTTCGCCATGCCGTGCGAGAGCGCGCCGCATTTCACCTTCCACCATTCGATGCCGCCGACCTCTTCGAGAACGGCGCGCGCAACGCTTTGCGCTTCACGGGCTGGCACCATTTGCAGGCGCGCGAGCGTCGTCAGAAATTCTCCGACCTGCTCGATGGGCGGCAAAATAGCGTCTTGCGGCAACACGCCGACACGCGAGCGGAGCATGTCGGTTTGCTGCGGATAAAATCCGAGCACCTCGATGCTGCCCGACGTCGGTCTCAGAAAACCGGCCATCATCGAGAACGTCGTCGTTTTGCCGGCGCCGTTCGGACCGATCAAGCCGTAGACGCTGCCCGCTTTGATTTGGAGCGAGATGTCGTCGACGGCGCGTTTCGCACCGAACAGCTTCGTGATTTTTTTGAGACGAACCGCGATCTCGGCGGCCTTCTTTTTTTTCTTCGGCTTGTCGGCACTGTCCGATTTTGGTGAGGACGACGGCGCTTCGTCGGTCGTAGCGGTTTTCGCTTCGATCGGTTCCGAGCTTTCTTTTTCGGTGTTTTCTGACTTCACGGCGGCTTCCTCGGGGCTCATCTCACACGTCCTTCCGGGTGAAGAGAACCGCGCCGATCGAAGCCATGAGTATGCTCATTCCTACGCAGATGGCTGCACCCTCCGAGACACGGTCGGCGTGAGGCGAGAGCATCCAGTCTTCGAAGGTGTTCGGATAAACGTAACCAATCCATTTCACCGATTCCGCCACCATGCCGACGAGGCCGAGCACCCACATCACGAAGAAGCTCGCGAACGTGACGAGCAGCGACAGGATCGGCGAACGAAATTGCGACCCGATGAACATGGCGTAGCCGCACCACGCCGCGTTGATGGGCAAGGTCAAAAGCCAAAGATGAATGCCCCAACCGAAGCCGACGCTTGCGCTCACACCGCCGCGCGTGACCGCTAAAATCCACACGAGCGCATGCAGACAAAACGTGATGATCGAAACCACCATCCACAAACCGATTGTTTTACCGATGAAATAAGACGCGCGACGCGAGCGCATCGTGAAGTAGCGAACTGTGCGGTGCTGCATTTCTCCGGCGATGGCATCGAAGCCGAGGACGGCGATGAGAAACGGCGCGAGCCAAACGGTGATGACGAGCATGCCGAGGAGCATGGGCGGGACGGCCGCCAAATAATGGCCCATCTCGTCGCCGTACTGACGTGCGAGCAACGCCTCTTGAAGCTGCTGGACATCCTCGGTCGAGAATTTGCCGGCGTTCATTTGCTCGGCCTTCAAACGGATCAGCGTGATGCCGAGCCCGCCAAGAAGCGTGAGCACCGCCATGACCACGCCCTTGGCGCTTCGAAAATTTCGACGTAGCTCGCGCTGCGCGATGAGGCCGACTTCAACGACAGGGTTCATTCGAGTTGCCTCAAATTTTAATGCGTCTCGATCGCGAGGATCATTCTCTCGAAATCTTAGTCTGCTTCGAATCGAGGCAGATTAAAGGATAAGGCCCCATCACACCCTTCCACGCTACCGTTGCTCCCTCTCGGGCCTGGCGGGGTTCACGTTTCCGAGTCGACAGGGCCACATGCTCAATACGCCGAGCGCCACCACCATTAGCAAATGCCAGCGAAGGCGCGAAAGCATTTTTCGGCAAACGTTCGCACACCGCCATTCGCCGAGCTGGCGGATGGATTTGGCGTTTTTGATGGCCGGGCTGTCGGAGTTGTACTAACCCAGATGGCAGAAGCCCCGCGTTTTGGGCTCCGCAGTGTTCGCAGCCACCCTGAATCTAGGGCCGTATTTAGGCTGATTTTTCCAGGTTTTTTCGTTTTTCCTCGGCAGCTCCCTTTTCAATCACACCTACTTTTCAGTCTCGTTCAGCCGATCGGCGAACGACCTGCGCCTGAACCCCCTTTGCTGACGCTCGTCGAAACTTCACTCACGATCCGTAGCGATCGCCCACTTCATTGCACCCCCTGGCTGAGCTTTTTGGCTCTTCAGGGCATGCAGAGCGGGCGCGTCGACGGGATGAGCCAGAATTTCGATCCGCGTGATGCGCGACGCGCACAGCCGGCACGAGGGGGTGCGGCGAGAAAGCATTTGCAGTCATGGGTCACAAGAACATCGTCGTCATCAGCGTCGACATCCGCGAGACACGCGTAGCCCTCATCGAAGAGGGGATCATCGCCGAGCTCCACATCGAGCGACGCGCGCACGGTAACAAAGGCACGGGAAATAAAGCGGGAACCGTCGGGGACGTCG
This sequence comes from Polyangiaceae bacterium, assembly GCA_039937955.1. GTDB lineage: Bacteria > Myxococcota_A > Polyangia > Polyangiales > Polyangiaceae > JAICXU01. The sequence goes on from JBDTFL010000649.1 coordinate 4,019, forward strand.
TCCTCGGAAAGGTCACGCGCGTTTTGCCGGGGCTCCAAGCCGCCTTCATCGACGTCGGCCAAGAGCGCGCTGCCTTCTTGCACGTCGAGGATTTGATCCGCCCCGACGACTTCGAGGGTTATCTCGCTGGCGGAAAAAAGCAGGCTTCGCGCGACAACGAAGAAGCTGTTCCCGGTGCAACGGGCGACGAAGAGCTCGACGCCGAAGCGGAAGCCGAAATCATCGCCGCTCCTCCTGAAGCACCCGTTTCGATTCCGTCGGAGCCGCATTCGGGGGAAAGCGCCGACGCATCGGACGCCGACGCATCATCGGGCGACGAAGAAGACGACGACGACAGTGAGGACGAAGGCGGCGACGACGATCCGGGCGAGGAAGCATCCTGGGACGAGCCCGCATCACAAACCGCCGCTGAAATCGACAGCGCGGTAGCTGCGCCCGTTTCCGGATCGATCGAAGCCGAGGTTGCCGAAGCCGCGCGCTCCATACACGCGATTCGCGAGCCCGCAGCAGAGCTCGTTTCGGGTGGTGAATCGCCGATGAGCGAAGATCCGCCGACGTTGCCCAAAGGCGAAGACGACGTGGCAGACCGATTTTCGCAGAGCGAATTTCCGACCAGCGTCGGGGAAGTGGAGACCACGCCTGCTGCACCTGGGGTCGCTCCGCAAACCGCGCCCATCGCGCCGTTTCCCGAATCGAGCTCGATCGGCACGCCCGCCGCAGCAC
>JBDTFL010000650.1:0-6478 GCA_039937955.1 Polyangiaceae bacterium
CGCAAGCAGATGTACCGCTAAAAGTAGAACGTCATACCGGCGTTGACGATCGCGCCACCGGACGTGTTCGTGTGCTGGCCGTCCGAGCTCGTGTACTCCCAGTTCGGGTTCGGGCCTTGTGCGCCCGAGTCGACGCGGCCGCGAACGAATCCGCGAATGTCGGTGTTGAGCGCAAAATGCTTGGTGATGCGAAACTCGAGACCGATACCGGCTTGGCCGCCGAAGTAGCTGTAATCGTGTTGGCCGCCATTGCTGTAGTCCGCGTATGAATTCTGCGCGACAGGGTCGCCGAACTCGTTGCTTTGGGTGTGCGCCCACGACCAGCCGAAGCCGATGGGGAAGTAGAGCTGCACCTTCGATTTCGGATTCACAAAGATGAGACAGTTGAGCGTGAAGCCAACCTCACCGCGGTGATCGCCGTTGTAGTCCGTGCCGGTGACGAAATCCAAATCAGGCTCGATGGCCGCGTATGCCGAAGGACGATAACGAACACCAAAACCGAGGCCGCCCATTCCTGCGCTGGTGGCCGCACCTTTTCCGCTGATCGGCTCGCCCTCGAGGTGAAGATTGAGACCCCACTCGCTGCGACGCTCCACCGGCTTTCGCGGCGTGTATTGGTACGCTGGCGGCGCGCCATTGACGACGACGACCGTCGGGCGTGTCGGTGCGGGCTGATAAATAACGACCGGCGGCGGTGCCGGCGCCTGACCCGAATACGTGACGCCGTTTTGTGCGGGCGCTTGCTCCGCGCCCGGTAGCGGCTGCAAATCCTTTGCTCCGGATTGCTCGGTCGCCTGCGAATCGCCGCAAAACCAGCTCCCCGGCGGGCACGGCTGCGCGGACGGGGGGGTCGGAAGCGGCTGCGCTCCCTGACCAGTACCCGGAGTTCCAGGCTGCTGCGCATAGGCAATCCCCTCGCTGCCGAGCGCGCAAGCCGCCGTGCACACCAGCGCGAACGCGGCAGCGGCCAACCTCGGGATCGGGGCGGTGTTGGGGGACCTGGACAATCGGAACATCGTCATTGGAATCGTGCCTCAGGATGTTACCGAAGCAACCCAAGTGCCATAGGGAGTTCAACGATTAAAGGGCCTTTACAACCGCCTGTCACCCCTCGTTCACGACCTCTTGTGCACAGCCGTCGTTGTATAAGGGCGCCGGCATGCCCTCCTCGACTCCCACACTACGCCTGAAGCCAGGTCATGTTCAGCCGGTTTGGGCGGGTCATCCTTGGGTTTATGCACAGGCTGTTGACCGCGTCGAAGGGGGCGCGACCGCCGGCGATGAGGTGAGCGTCGTCGATCCCCGAGGAAACGTTCTCGGACGCGGATTTTATTCACCGGGGTCCGCGATCCCAATTCGGATTTTGGTTCGTGACCCGAAGGCGCATATCGACGGCGAGCTGTTCCGTTCACGCATTGCGCATGCGCTGGCGTGGCGCGAGAAGATGAAAATTGCGAACAGCGAAACCGACGGCTACCGCGTCGTGCATGCGGAAGGCGATGGTTTACCGGGGCTCATCGTCGACCGCTTCGCCGACGTCGCGGTCGTGCAGTTTTTGACGTTCGGCATGCACGCGCGCGCCGACCTGATTTTGCAGGCGATTCACGATGTCATGAAGCCGCGGACCATCATCGACCGCACGCCACAAAACATTGCCAAGCTCGAAGGCTTCACGCCGCAAAATGGGGTGCTGCGCGGCGACGAAATTTCGGAGCTGTCGTTTCGCGAGCGCGGCCTCAAGTACAAAATTCCGCTCGAGCTCGGACAGAAGACCGGATTTTACTTCGATCAACGAACATTGCGCGCCCGCGTGGAAGCGCTCGCAGCAGACGCACGCGTGCTCGACACGTATTCGTACGTCGGCTCGTTCGCGATGGCCGCTGCACGAGGTGGCGCCAAAGAGGTGGTTGCGGTCGACGAAAGTGCGCTCGCGCTCGAGGTTGCGGCGGAATGCGCACGCGACAACGGCTTCGAAAACAGGATTACGTACGTGAAGCAAGATGCGAAAAAAGCGCTGCAAGAGGCTGGAACGAAGGGCGGTTACGACTTGGTCATCGTCGATCCGCCACGACTTGCTCCGACGCGCTCGGCAAAAGATGCAGCGCTGGTCGCGTACGCGAAGCTCGCCGAGCTCGGCTGTCGTGCGACCAAGCATGGCGGCACGTTGGTGTTTTGCTCGTGCTCGGGCGCAGTAGATTTGTGGACGCTCACGCGAGCGCTCACGACCGGCGCGCTCAAGGCGAACGTGCAGGCGCTCGTTTGGGATCGCGCGTTTCAAGGCGCGGACCATCCGGTGAGCGCAGCATTCCCAGAAGGGCTTTATTTGAAGGCTTTGCTGGCTCGCATCGAGCCGCGCTAAGTCGACCTTCCTGAGACTTTGCAGTGTGCGAACCTGCCCACGGCGAGATCCAAAATAAAATGAAACCGCTCACAGAATTTTCTCCGGAATTGGCTCGCGGGGTCGATGGGCTTTTGTTCGATCTCGACGACACGCTGCTCACGCATGGCCTCCTCACCCGCGACGCCTTCGATGCGCTTTGGAATTTGCACGACGCGAAATTCAAGTTGGTCGCAGTGACCGGACGACCTTCGGGTTGGGGTGAGGTGATCGCGCGCCAATGGCCCATCGACGGCGCTGTCACCGAAAATGGCGCGGTGCACGTCGTGCGCGACGGTCGCGGAATTCGGCTGTCTCAGCGTTGCAACGAAGAGGAACGCCGCTCGCGCAGAATGCGTCTCGCGCGCATCGCGGACGACGTGCGTACGCAAATTCCCGAAGCACGGTTGGCCGACGACGTTGGCGCGCGCATCTCCGACATCACGTGGGACATCGGCGAGCGCATTCAATTGCCACGTGATCGCGTCGACCTGATCGACGCCATCGCACGCAAAGCCGGAGCTCGCACGACGCGCTCCAGTGTTCATCTTCACGCGAGCTTCGACGCGGACGACAAAGCATCCGGCGCTGTCAGGTTCGTCGTCGAAAATTTCAAGGGCGATTCTGGAGCCGCTCTCGCGCGCTACGCATTCGTCGGGGACAGCTCCAACGATTCGGCTTGTTTTTCAGCGTTTTACAACACTTTTGGAGTTGCGAATGTACGCGCGTACGCACCGCGTTTGCCGGTTACGCCGAAGTTCGTCGCCTCGAAAGAAATGGGCGAAGGCTTCGCGGAAATCGCGCGCGCGATGATCGCCGGAAAAAAACTGGTCCAATGAAAATGAAAAATCTGGACGTTGTGACTAGACCAGATTCGCGGGACGCTGATTAAGAACCAACCCGAAGGAGCGACAACGTGACCGCAGAGCTACTCGAGATCGCGCAGAAACGTCTGTATCCGAACTACAAGCAGGCCCCGTTCGTTCCGACGCGTGGTGAAGGCTGCGTGCTCTTCGATGGAACCGGCCATAAATGGCTGGATTTGTGCGCTGGCGTGGCGGTGAGCACGGTCGGGCATGCGCATCCGAAATTGGTCGCGGCGATCGAGGCGCAGGCTGGTCGCGTGATGCACCTCTCCAATTATTTCTACAACGAGCCCAACATTCGCTTGGCCGACGAGCTCTGCAAACGCACCGGTTTTTCGCGCGCGTTTTTTTGCAACTCCGGAACGGAGGCGAACGAAGCGCTGCTCAAGCTCGCGCGGCACCATTTTTATGGCAAAGGCGACAAGCAGCGGACTCGGATCATCGCATTCGACGGTGCGTTCCACGGTCGAACGATGGGCGCGCTCTCGATGACGGGCACGCCGAAATACCGCGAGGGCTTCGGCAATTTCACGGGCGTCACGCACGTGCCGTACGGAAATTTGGAGGCAGTGAAAACCGCGATCGGCCCTGACGTTTGCGCGATCATCGTCGAGCCGGTTTTGGGCGAGGGTGGCGTGATGGCCGCGCCAAGCGGATTTTTAGCCGGTTTGCGCAAGATCGCCGACGAAGCTGGCGCGCTGCTTTTGATCGACGAGATTCAAACCGGCGTTGGTCGCACCGGAAAATTTTTGGGACACGAAGGCGAAGTGAAGGCCGACGCGATCTCGATGGCGAAGGCGCTCGGCGGAGGATTTCCGATCGGCGCGATGCTCACGACCGAGGAGCTTGCGGGTGCATTGCCGCCCGGAACCCACGGCTCCACGTTCGGCGGAAACGCGCTCGCATGTGCAACTGCGCTCGCCGTGCTCCAAATCATGGACGACGAAAAGCTCGTGGAAGGCGCCAAAAAGAAGGGCGACGCGCTCGGCAAAATGTTGGAGGGGCTCGCGAAGGAATTGCCCGAGGTCTGCGAAGGCGAGCGCGGCGTCGGACTCTTGCGCGGTTTGGTGCTCAAAAGAGGACTGGTCGCGCGCGAGATTTTGCCGAAGCTCTTCGACGCAGGCGTGCTCCTGATCGCAGCCGGCGAAAATGTGATTCGTTTCGCGCCCCCGCTCATCATCACGGAGGACGAGCTGGCGACCGGCGTGCAGATCGTTCGCGGCGTTTTGAACGAGCTCAAAAACGAACAAAAAGCGCAGCTGAAAACGTAGAAAAAGGCCCGTTTTTCAGCGGTTTTTCCACGCAGTCTTGACACCCGGCGGCGGTGGGGCGATTCCGAGAGGGACGCATGCAAGATGCAAACGTTCGCCCTCGCGCTGCGCCGACGCCGACGTGTCCGGCGTGCGGAAAAGAGATCGATCCGCTTCGTGCGGGTCAGGTTTCGATAGAGGACGGCCGCTTCGTTTATTTTTGCGACGCCACGTGCAAGCGTGAAGCATTCGAGGGTCGGTCGTCGCGTATTCGCGAGACGCTGACGTCGGATCCACCTGCGGTCATGTTGGTCGACGTGCCGCCGATTTCGAATCCTCTTTCGGCGCGCGCTGTGCTCACGCAAAGCGGGCCGGTCTCCGGAGAGCGCGAACGCTACAAGAGCGATCCGCAGATCGCCGAGCCCGCCGAAATCGAAGAATCGGTTCCGACGGCGCCGACGACGTTGCGATCGATTCCGATCGCGACCGCAAGGAACCCCGCCCTCGGGGGAACGAAATCGCGTCCCGTGGTCGAGCATGCCCACGCAGACGCGGAAGAAGACGACGCTGCCGCGCATGAAGCACGAATTGCAAAACGCGCTGGCGACCGCAGAAAACAGCTCGATTTGCTCGCGGGCGTCGGCGTTGGCGCTGGGCTTTTGGCAGCCGCTCTCGTGCTCGGTGGACCCGCTACGGAGGCTGCGCGGGTTCCGCTCGCCGCAGTTGCCGTCGTTGCATTGATCGCGCGCGTGCTGCTAATGCCGCGCGATCCGTCGTCGCCGCATTTGCTCTCGGTGCTGTTTCCACCAACTGCGGCGCTCGCACTCGCGGCATTCGCGCGTCTTCATGGGAGCTCACATGCGTCGTCGATCGCGTCGCTGACGGGCCTGGCCGCTGCGGGATCGCTTTTCCTTGCGGCGCTGATCGAACGCGCGTTCGAAGGCGTACGCGAGGAGCGCGCGGCAATCGTGAAGGCCTTGTCGGTCGACGTTCGCGTCGTCAAAAAGGGCGCAAAAGAAGACGAAATCGTCACCCGGCCGAGTCACGAGATCAAACCAGGCGAGCACGTCGTCGTCGAAGCCGGCGATGTCGTTGGCGTCGACGCATTGGTCGTTGCCGGAAGCGCGAGCGTGCTTGCATGGCTTGGCGCTCACGCCGAAGCGACCAAGTCGGAAGGTGACGCCATTGTCGCGGGCGCAAAGATCGTCTCGGGTCGCCTTCGTTTGGTCACGACTTGGGGCGGCGACGATCGGGCGTGGCTTCGCTTGACGAGCTCAAGCTCCCGTCTCGAAGCCTCTGCACCGCTTTCCCGTTTTTCACGCACGATCGTGGAACGCGCAGCGCCCGTCGCCGCGTGTGGCGTCGGCGCCATCGTGCTCGCGAATGGAGCTTCGGTCGTCGAAGCAATCGCAAGCGGGATCGCTGGCGCGATCGCGATCGGTGCTTGGGGCGTCAGTCGCGTCGTTGCTCTCCATCACGCGCGTGTGCATGCGTTGGCGCTCGCCCATGGAGTCGTCTTCAAAGATCCGCGATCGCTGTACGACGCGGGCGCCAGCGACATCGCAGTCATATGCGCACGCGGCACGGTTCTCATGGGCGAGCCGGAAATCGTGGCGCTCGAAGCGGTCGGCAGCATCGATCCTGATCGTGTTCTCTCGCTCGCAGCAGGTGCCGAAGCCGTGTCCGAACATCCTTTTGCGTCGGCGATTTTGCGCGCCGCACGCGCACGATCCGTTCGGACCGAAAGCGTTCGGAATGCCAGCGTGCACGACGGGCTCGGCGTCACGGCATTGAGCGCGGCGGGCGAGCAGCTGGTGGTCGGGGGCCGCGCTCTTCTCTTGCGAGAACGCATCAGCGTCGCCGGAAGTGACGCGCGCGTTTCGGAGCTCGAAGCCGAAGGTCGCAGCGTTCTTCTCGTTGCTCTCGGCTCTAAATTGGTCGGCATCATTGCGCTTCAAGATGGTTTGCGTGCCGGTGCACGCGGC
>JBDTFL010000651.1:0-4627 GCA_039937955.1 Polyangiaceae bacterium
GCTGACGCCGCGAGCGCCGCGTCGACCACTACGACGAAATGATTTTTTTCGTCCGCGAGCGCCACCGCGATCGACCCCCTTTGCAATGACGGCGTATCCGACGTCACCGACTGCAAGCGAATGTCGACGGGTGCATGAACGAGATCGTTCAACCGCGTGAGGATCCGAGCTCCGTCGTGATGATCGAAAAAATCCCGCGCCTGACGTGCAAGCCGAATGTCGGCTTCGGTTGTCCGCGTCACCAAATGCCATGGAAAAGGCTGCGAATTCATGTGGCGGCGCGTGTTGCGAAGAGCGTCCAGTGACGATCGCTCGAAATCGAAATCGATGCGTTTCGGATTTCCGCGCGGTCAGCGATCACCACGACCTCGCTTGGCGTGAGCGCGGCACGCAGCGAGGCCTCGAACAGCGCGCGCTGACGATTGTCGCGGTCGTCGCCGATCGGTGCATATCTTTCGACGAGCGCTTCGACGCTCACATCGTCTTTCGGACGAAACAGATCGCGCACGAAGAGCGCGCCGCCTTTGCCGACCAGTCGCCACATTTCTCCGAGCGCGTCTGCGGGATCGGGAATGTGGTGGACGATGCTGTTCGAAATGACCGCGTCGAATTCGCCATCCGGCCACCCCGCGCTTTTTGCGTCACGCAGCTCGAGCGAAATTCGATCCTGCAAATTCGCGTGCTCCACGTTCGCTCGCGCGACGTCGAGCATGTGCGCGGCGAGATCGACGGCGACGACACGAACGGCCGGCGCACGTGAGCAGAGCTCGATCGGAATGAGCCCGGTGCCCGTTCCGACATCGAGAACGCGCCGAATTTTCAGCTTTCCTGCAAGCTCCAAAAAATCAATGCAGAATGCATTGTTCACCGCGCGGTGATCCATTGCGTCGTAATCGGCGGCTTCTTCTGCCGTATCCATGACCTCGGGCTCGAGCACGCGGGGCAACATCGCGAGACCAGCTGAGCGAAGTTTGCTCGCGGTCGCAAGCAGGGATTTGATACGCTGGCGCTATGCGAAGGCGGACCCTCGCGGCGGGTTTCATGATGCTGACGACGTGCGCGGGAATCGTCGCGCTCGGCGCTACGTCAGCCGATGCCGCCGGTAAGAAAAAAGATGGCACGGCGTTTCATCCGGACCACGATCCGAACAACGTCACCGGCCTGAGTGAAGCGGTCGAAATCGTCTCGGAAGGAAACAAAAAATTCGTCGACAAAGACATTCAAGGCGCAATCGACGCGTACCGGAGAGCGATCGCGCTCGCACCGAAAAATCCGCTCGGTCATTACATGCTGGGCGTCGGTTTGCTCGCAGCCGGCAATCCGCAAGAGGCTGAAATTTCGCTGAAACAAGCGGTGGACGTGGGCGAGAGCAATCCGGGCGTCAAAGCGCGCGCGCTGTTTGCGTTGGCGGATTTGAAAGAGCGCCAGAAAAAATGGGAAGACGCGAAGGCGGCGTGGCAAACGTACGCCGACTACGTCACGAAGCACGTCGGCGCTGGATACACCGAGTCCAGTCAGGCGAAGCTCAGCTCGCTCGATGACATGCTGAAACAGGACAAAGCGTACGACGTCGTTCGCGAGCGCATCGCCGCAGACAAAGACGGCGGCGCCAAAAAATAGGCACGCTGGATGCCAGCAAGCCTGCTCGCTTTCACTTTCCGATACGAATGTCGCGCTCTGCGACGTCGTCGGCGTTCTGTGTAAACTGCACGAACTTCGCGTAGGCGTCGCCCGGCTGAACTCGGCCCGCGGGAATGTCGATCGTGCGCTCGAGCTCGATGGCGTGTCCGTTTATTTTGTCCTTCACGCTGATGACGCGGTCGGCGTCGTGGATGTCGGCGTTGGGCAGGCTCGTCGGCATCTTCATCGAAGGCGGAACGACGATCTCGAAGCGAACGTCGATATGTGACGACACACCGATCAAGAGAGGGGTTTGACGCTCCGGCAAAACCGCGAGCTGCGATAGCCGCATCGGGAAAAGCGATTTCAAGATCAGACCGTCCGCGCTCGGGCGTGCGAGATCGCGAACGTCGGCGGCGACACGCAAAACGAGCGGCTCGTCGAGCGCATCTCGGTTTTCGACTTTGAGTGAGTGAACGCGCGCGCCCGGAAAATTACGGCCAACCAAGCGACTCTCGACGAAGTCGTCGAGCTGCGCCTCCGGAACTTTTGCGAGCACGTCGCGCATCGAGGACGCAAGCTTGCCGGTGTAGCTCTGGACCAAATCCAGATCCGCGGACCCATCTGGGTGCAGCGATGCACGCCCCGAAAACACTACGCCGTCGAGCGCGCCGCCCGCATCGGTTTTGTCGTGGGGTGCGCCGGCGACGAGGATGATCGCATCTTGGCCCCGCAGCTCCGACGAGATGGTTCCGAACGGCGCGAACTTGTCGTGCACCGTCAGCCACACCGTTTTTTTACCGGCGCGCAAACGGAGCGCGAGGCTGTCGTACGCCTCGACCTCGCTCATCGGACCCAGCGGCGGCATCGCGAGCTTGTTCTTCACGATCGCCAAATCGACTGGAATTTGCAGCATTCGCATCGCGTAGACGAACGCCGATTGTCGCGCGCCGCTCTTTCCCGTGATGACGCGACGGCCGTCGTTCTCTTGTCCGTCTTGGACGTTGTCGAGGAGCCAGCGGTACACGCGTTTCGCGCGCTCGATCGGATTGTTCGCCGGAACGCCCTTCACGATTTCTTGAACGGCCGTAACGAGCCGCGGATCTGCCGGTGTCTCGTCGCTCGCGGCGTCGATCAAATGGCGCAGGGTATCGGCGAGCGAAACTCCCCACGCGATGCGCACGCTCGGCAAGAATTCGTTGGGTGGTGCGCTGTCGGGCTCGTCGGGCGCGGGCGGGCTTTCGTCCACGCGCCAACGTCGTTCGACGAACGTGCCCACGTCACGCATTTGTGGAGGCGGAACTTTGCCGCGCGTTTCAATTTGCAGATCGCGATCCTTCGGTGCGAGGACGATGAACTCACTGCGCCAATATCCTTTGTCGGCTTCACGGAAAAACCACTGCGGGCCGCGGTAGTGTTTTCCCTTTTCGCCGTCGCCGTCCTCACTCGTGACGTGCTCAATCTCGAGATAGTCGCCGACCTCGAGATGCGGCATCGTGAGCGTCGGTTTTCCGGCGACCGGCTCCGGCTCCAAGGTCGAGCCATCTGGTTTGATTACGCGGAGGCGTAAAACAAGGCCTTCCGGCGGTTGCTGCTCCGCCTCTTTGCCGATCGCTTCTTGCGATTGAATGCGCTGAATTTCGTGCTCGAGCATCTCACTCGAGCCGTCGGGGTGAACCCAAAGCGCGGAGTAGTCGAGCACGCGCGCGGCATTGCCATCCATATGCTTGCCGGATTTCTCCCACTTCTCGAAATCGCTGATCACCTTGCGACCGTCGATGCGATACGGCGCGAGATCGGTTGCGCCTTCCACGAGCGCGATGGCTTGTTTGAGCTCGTCGGCTTTCGCTCCGACTTGCAATGAGTCGGCGAGCGCGCGTCGCAATGCGTCGGCGTCGCCGTTCGCGTACGCGAGATCGGCAAGACGAAAGCGCGTCGTGGCGTCGTCCGGATTTTTTGCGAGCGCTTTGTGCAGCTGGTCCATTGCCGCGCTCGGATCACCGGAGCGCTCGAGCACGTCGGCGATTCGTCCGGCGATGTCCTTGCGATCGGGCCGGCGCTTGGCGAGCCGATTCAGCTCATTTTCAGCACCTTTCCAATCGTGACGGGCGAGCGCGCGATCGAGCGAGACCTCTGCGTCCGGATCCAATTTCTCGATTCGCGTTGCAACGGCGTCAGCCTCTGCCGCGGGACCTTCGTCGTCGAGCGCCGTCAAGAAAAGGCGGAGCGCGTCGACGTCGTCGGAAAATCGTTTGCTCATGTCGCGCAACGTGGCGAGCTGCTCTGAGCGCCAACCGAGCCGGCCGTAGAGTCGAGCGAGCCCTTCGCGCATCTCGGGCTCGTCGGGAAATTTGTCGGCGAGTGATCGCAATGGCTGAACGCCCTCGACCAATCCTTTTTGCTCTGCCGAATCGAGCGCAAGCCAGGCATGCGAATACCAAAGGCCATCGTCCTTCGCTGCGGCGTGCTCGCGCATCGAACGCTCGTCGCGATGGCGTCGTTCTTCTGGATATGCAGCGTCGCCACGCGCATAGAGCGCGCCGAAGTCGAGCGCCACGCCAGCAGCGTCGGAAGGCGAAACATACGGAGAAAATAGGGCTGCCGCGACGTCGTCGATGGCCTCGATGTGCGCGAGATACGACGCGAGAAACGCTTCGAGAGCGGAATCTGCGTGGCCTTTGGCAACGATCCTACTGATCGGATTCGGGTCGGCGAGCATTACCGGCGGCAGCGTCGAGTACGGAATTCCTGCATTGAGATCGCTGGTGACACCGGCAGGCGTGCCGTCGATGTTCAAGATGCGAATGGTCGACGCGTCCGCCAAAATTCGTCCGACGATACGATGACGGCCGGCACCAATGCGCACCGCCGATCCGAAGCGTTGCCACACTCCCCAGTCACGAAGGTCGCGAACCAAGACTGGCGTGTCGTCGACCCAAACCTCGACCGCGCCTTGAACGGCGATGATGAGATCGCGCTCGCCGCGTATGTCGAAAAATGTTTCCGT
>JBDTFL010000652.1:0-15238 GCA_039937955.1 Polyangiaceae bacterium
GGAGCCGAGTCATCCGATCTGGTCGTCGAGTTTCTTCCCCGCGTGGTTCGGCGAAGAAGCTGGAAGGTGGACCGACAGCAAGCCGCGCCTCGTGTGGCGCACCTTGTTCGGTTTCTCTCCGCCGCAAGAATCCGAAGCGCGCGGATGGCTTGCCGCTGCGTCTTCGGGCGACGCCGCTGCCGAGCAGCGACTCTTCACCCTCGCACCGGTCGAGAAAGCGGACATCGCCCTCGGACACTTTCAGTTTCCCGCGCAGACCTATGCGCTCAAACATTCTCACAACGGCCATCCGCGTTATTGGAATGGCTTGTGTAACGGCGTCGGTGCAGCTGCGCTTGCGGAGCTCGAGCCATTCCGCGTCGTCGACGTCATCGGTGTCGACGGATCGCACATCGCGTTTCACCCGAACGACGTCAAAGCGCTCCTCGCGGTCGCGTACTTCAAGACCAAAGAGATCCGCTACGTCGGAGAATCGTGCAACAAGATCGGCTTCGACGCCGCCAAAGACTGCAGCATGGATCCGTCCGTGCTCGTGATGGCGCTCATCAATCGAATCGGACTCGCGCACGATTCTTTTCTCGTCGATGCTCTTCCTACGATCGCGATCCAGTTTTATCCGGTCGCGCGCGCCCGCGTGCACGTTGCGCGTGAACCTTACGAAGTAGGCAAAATTCCGGTGGATCCGTCGCTGGTCGGGCGCGTCACCACACTCGTCGACGTCGTGCTCGATTTGACGATGAGCTCCACCACCCTCCGCTACGACCGCGCGAACGTGATCGATCCGAGCGGGGCGGATGGCTCGCGCTACGAACGCGTCGGCTTGGTTCCGGTAAGCTTCACCTATCACGCGACCATCGCGCTCGATGCAAGCTCGGAAATGATCGGCGGGAGATGGACAGGAAATCCCGCGGAAGGACCGGATGCAGCGATCTTCGTTTCCGGAGGTCCAGCTCTCGAACAAAACGGAAACCTCACTGCCGCCGACACCATTCCTTGGTCGTTCGTTCGTGAGCTCGCACACGCAAGCACCGACGACGGACCTGCGCGCCCGACGCTCGACCTTCGTACCCACTGCGATGGTCGCTGTCCGTGATAATCTCGTTCGCGAATGGCCAGCGTTGGGCACATCGCCGTCGGCATGGCTTTCGGGCGCGCGTTCAGTCGAGACAACGCGATCGCCAAAAAAGCAGCCGTTGCGTTTTCGATCATCTCGCTTTGGCCTGACCTCGACGCCGTTGGGTTTCTCTTTGGCGTCAAATACAGCGACCCATTCGGACATCGCGGCGCGACGCATTCGCTCATCGTCGCTGCGTTCGTCGGCTTGGCGAGTTACGTCGTCGCGAAACGGCGCAATCTTCCGGTCGCGCGCACGACCACGTTCACGACAATCGTCGCCGCGAGCCACGGATTGCTCGACACGATGACCTACGGCGGCGGCCTCGGCTGCGCATTGTTTTGGCCATTCACCGCCGAACGTTTCTGGGCGCCGTTCCGCTTCATCCCCATTGCCCCGATCGGCCTCGGGCTCCTCTCGTCGCGCGGCATCTACGTGATGCTCGTCGAAGTGCTTCTTTTTTCGCCGTTTTGGATCTACGCGACACTGCCCCGACGCCAAAAAACTCCGGCCGACGGGCCCTCGCGCGACAAATAAAAAAAGACGCGGCAAGCTTTCGCCGACCGCGTCTCGGTACAACTGCCCCTCCAGGGAGAGGACTCAGCGAATCATTCGCCCGCCTTCACTTCCGGACGCTGCGGACCTTGCTCGAGCTTCTGCGCGAGCTTCTCGCGCTGACCTGCGTCGAGCACCGAGACGACCACCGCGAGATCCTTCGCCATCCGATCCTCGTGCGGCTTCTGCGCGACATCGGCCGGCGGCGTCACGAACGCTTTCGAATCGAAGCTGTCGCTCGCGAAGCTCTCGAGCTTCGTCTTCATCTCTTGATGCATCGCCTCGAACTTCGCTTTCATCGCGTCGCGATCGGCATCCGACGGCTTGTCGGCCGACAGCTTCGCCTCGATCTGATCCTTCTGCGCTTGGGTGAGCTGCAGATCTCCGAGCCAATGGCCCATCGGTCCACGCTCGCCGTCTTTTCCATGCTCGAAGCCGCGTCCGCGACCTTCGTGCTCGCCATCTTTCTCACCTTTGGCTTGGCCCTTCGCTTCGACTGCAGCGACGAGCGCTTTCCGTTGATCCGCCGTGAGCGTCGAGTGCAACGTGTCGAGCGCTTTCGCTGACGCCGCGATGCGTGCGTCGCGTTCGGTCGTCATGCCGGGCGCTGCGCTGTTCGTTGCCGTCACTTCGACTTTGCCGGCGCGAACCTGCGACGCGAGGCTAGTCATGCGAGCCTGCATGTCTGCTTTCATTTCCGGGCGCGGACCTTCCTGCGTCTTCAAATCCGCGATCGACTTTTCGATCGTCGTCTTCTGCGCGTCGGTGAGCCCGATATTTTCGTGGAGCGCGGCGCCGAGCAAGAACGCTTGCGGGCCTCCTCGGAAATGCTCATGGCCGCGCGGCGCATTCTGATTTTGCGCGACCGCGGTCACGCCTTGCTGCTGCGCCGACGTTGCGTCGGTGTTGGCGGTGGTCGCTTGGCCCGAGCAGCCAGCGAGAGTAGCGAGAATGCCGAGGATCGAAACGGTAGTCATGGTGCGAAACGAAATCATGGTGAGCTCCTGGTAAGTGCCCGACGATGCGGGAGGGTTGTTCGTCGCCCGGGCGAATCGAGCGGGCATGCAGACCGATATTGCAACTGGTCTGCCAATGCGTTTCACGCGGTAAATCCCGGCGTTTCATACTTGCGCTGCGGAATGGACTGCGGAATCCGCACTCCGTCGATGCGAGATCCGCAATCGACCGCGAAGGGCTTGCGGAGCGCGCATTGGAACGCTTGACTGTCGCTTGTGAGCGAGCGCGCGCGTCCATGGTCGGCGTGGGTTGGTGGTGGCAGCATCGGCATGGCGGCCATCGCGGCGATCGCGCTCGCGACCACCGTGTTGCTCGCCGATCGCGCGTTGTCGGATGCGTCGGACGTCATCGTGCGCGGTGAAGCCGACTCGCTGATGGCGGTGGTAGCGAATGACCTCGCAACGCAAGACGGGTTGCCGTCCACGTCCGATCTCGGCGACGAGCTCAATGAGCAAACTGCACAAGGTCTGCGTTACGTCGCGCTCGTCGATCGCGAAGGCAAGGTGATCGCAGAAGCCGGCGTTCCAACGATGGGCGACGTTCCGGTGCATCCGGGACAACCGACGATGGAAGGGAATCGCGTGCGTACTGTCGGCGGGTTGTTTCCGCAGCATCGCGGACACTTCAATCACACGCCCGGACCGCCACCGATCCTTGCGATCGAGTTCGAGCCGCCGGTGCTTCGTACGCTGCGCGGGGATTTGGCTCGCATCTCGGTCGTGGCGTTGCTCGCCGGCGGCGTGCTCATCGCGTTCGCGATCGCGTGGTCGCGCAGCGCTTCGCGGCTTGCAACGATTCAAGAACAGGCGGCACGCGACGAACGGTTGGTGGCGCTCGGCGGCATGTCGTCGGTGATGGCGCACGAGCTTCGCAATCCGCTCGCCTCGCTCAAGGGCAACGCGCAATTGCTGGTCGAAGATTTGGAGCCTGGAAAAAACAAAACCAAAGCCGAGCGCGTCGTGTCGGAAGCAGAACGACTCGAGGTGCTCACGACGAGCTTGCTCGACTTCGTGCGCGACGGCCCAATCGATCTGCGCGACGTGTCGACGAATGATTTGATCGACCAAGCGCTCGCGCACGTGAAACGCGATCGCGTTGCGGTCGATCTCGAGGGCGCTCCGAAAATGTTGCACGTCGACGAAGGTCGGCTCACACGCGCGATCGGCAATCTCGTGCAGAACGCATTGCAGATGACCGAGGACGACGCCAAAGTCGACGTCACGATCACCGAGAAAAATGGGGAGATCGTGATTGACGTGCGCGATCGCGGACCGGGCATCGCGGCGGGAAGCGAGGCGCATATTTTCGAGCCGTTCGTCACTACGCGCGTGCGCGGCACGGGTCTCGGGTTGCCCGTCGCGCGCCGAATCGCCGAGCAACATCGTGGTACGTTGGTCGGTGAAAATCATCCGGACGGCGGGGCCGTGTTCCGCATCCGTTTTCCAATCGCCTCATGAACGACGACAAGCGCAAAGGTCTGGTGCTCGTCGTCGACGACGAAGAGGGCGTGCGCGAGTTCTTGAGCGAATCGCTCGAGAAAGACGGTCATGAGGTCGTGCAAGCCGCGAACGGCAAGCTCGCGTTGCAAGCCGCCCGTGAGGAGCCGTTCGACGTCGTCATCACCGATCTGAAAATGCCGGAGATGGGCGGCATGGATGTCGTGCGCGCGCTTCGCACCGAGCAGCCGGACGTGGAGCTGATCGTGCTCACCGCATTCGGCGACGTCGCGACGGCGGTCGAAGCGATGAAGCTCGGCGTCATCGATTATTTACAGAAGCCACTCGCCAGCCCGCAAGCTGCACGCGACCTCGTGAGGCGTGCGCTCGCACGGCGCAGCGATCTCGCCGTGAAGGCGGACGACACCGCGCCGAAGTCGAAGCTCACGCTCACGTTCGTCGCGCCCGTGATGACGCCAGTCGTCGCTGCGCTCACGAAAGTTGCGAAGAGCGCCGCGACGGTTTTGCTGCAAGGCGAAAGCGGCACCGGAAAAGAGGTGGCGGCGCGTTTCATTCACGAGACGAGCCCGCGCGCGCAGAAGCCGTTCGTTGCGATCAACTGCGCAGTCCTCACCGAATCGCTGCTCGAGAGCGAATTGTTCGGACACGAAAAAGGCGCATTTACCGGGGCGCACGCGCAACGCCGAGGTCGCATCGAGCTCGCAGACGGCGGAACGTTTTTTCTCGATGAAGTAGGCGAGCTGAAACCGCAACTGCAAGCGAAGCTCCTGCGCGTCTTGCAAGAGCGGACGTTCGAGCGCGTCGGCGGATCGCAAATGATCGAGGTCGACGTGCGGTGGGTTGCCGCGACGAATCGCGATCTGCGCGCGATGGTGAAAGAAGGGACGTTTCGCGAGGATCTTTATCATCGGCTCGCGGTGTTTCCGATTCGCTTGCCGCCGCTGCGCGAGCGTCGTGAGGACATCGTGCCGCTCGCTGAAGCGCTGGTCGCCGAGCTGGCCAGCGCCGCCCATCGCAAACCTCCGCATCTTGCTGACGACGTGAAGACGAAGCTCACGAGCGGCGCATGGTCCGGCAACGTGCGCGAGCTGCGCAACGTGCTCGAACGCGCAATGATCTTGGCGGACGGCGACGTCATCGCAGCGGAGCATCTGTGGATCGAGTCGGACTCGAACGAGGCGCCAGCGTCGGGCAGCGAGTCGCTCGCGGATCTGGAGCGACGCACGATCGAGAGCACGCTCGCCGCAGTCAGCGGAAATCGACGCGCCGCCGCCGCGAAGCTCGGCATCGGTCTACGAACGCTCTACGACAAGTTGAAGCGCTACGGCATCACGTAGGTCGGTCACAACGTGACTCAATCGCGAGGAGTGGCGAGCGACGCAAAAGCCTCGGCACCGATCACCACCGCCATCAAATCAATCTGCGCCGCGATCGTGATCGATTGCTGCTCGAGCGGGCCCACGCGCCCATCGATGCGCAGACCAAAAGGCAGATCGATAGACCCGAGCTCGTGGTCTCCGCGAAAGCCTATGAACCCACCGATCACTCCGAGCGGCGAGCCTCCGGTGCTCGGACCATCGACCCCGCCCGACACGGCGACGCCGAAATTTCCCGTGTAAAATACAAGTGTCCCTCCGGCGCCGTAGAGCGTTTCGCGCGAGATTTTCCCACTGATCGTCATCGCCGAGAGATATCCTCCGAAACCAAAGCCGCCTCGAGGCTCGCCAATTCGATCGTGGATTACGCCGACGATGAGCTCGGGGCGCGCGCCGATCGCGAACCCACCGCCGTTGTGACCCGGTCGTAGGGTGCCACCGATGATCACCGGCAGACTGAGTAGCGGCAACACCGCCGCTCGGTCGAGTCGTCGCTCGTCGTCAGCGCGCTGCGTCGCGAGCGCCTTCGCGTACTCAGGATTTTCTTCGACCGGTACCGCGCGCACGAGCGTCGCGCGATCCCAAGCCGAGACGGTGGTGAGCGCTCTTTGATCGGCTTCGGCATATGCGTGCATCCAGATCGCGATGCGCTCGGCGACGGCAGCGCGCGAAATTTCTCCTTTATCCCACGCTGGCCTACGACAGCGCGATATGCACTCGCCCGTTATCGGCGTCTCATTGAAGAGCGTGGCGTTCGTCGGGTCGTCGAGCACGTCGATGTGTGCGCGATCGGCGGTGAAGGCGTCATCGACGAAGTCTTGTGACGAACGTACGCGAGCTTCGGGTTTCAAAAGATAAGTCGTTCCGAAAACGAGCGTGGGCACCGCGAGCGCGGGACACGCGTCGGAGAGCAGCTCGTCGCACGCTTCCTTCATCGTCGTGCGGTGCAGCGCATCGATCGGCGGCATCGACATCAGGACGAGCGCCGAGGCTTTCGCTTCGCTCTTCTTGATCTGCTGATTGACTGCAAATAAAGCCGATTCACCGCCGCGACCCATGCCAACCATCGCGAACGCGCCGGACAGATTGCAGCCGTTTCCATTTTCGGATTCATATTTTTTCAGGAGCTCCACGATCACGCGACGAATCGCCGGCGCGTACTCCTCTGCGGCAAAACGAAATTGCGCGAGCGCGTCGCCCCCTTTCCATCGCGGGAAGCGAGCGTCGAGCATCGCGACGGCGAAGCCGCGATCCGACAGCGCGTGCGCAAATGCGCTGTAGTTGAATTTGCTCGACCCAAGATCGGCGGCGACGACGATGAGCGAATGCGGCGACGGCGGCGACGGGCAGTAAAGGAGAGCATCCCCTTCGTCGCTCACGACGTCGCTCGAAGCACATTGCATGTAAGGTGCAATCGCAGGCTCCGCTGTCGAAGTGCACAATGGCACCGATGCGCTCGTAGGCGCCGGCGCACTCTGTGCTCGAGCCGATCGCGAAGCGAAGATCGCGATCGCAACCGCGACGATGAAAAACGAAAACGTCCGAGCGGCGATCATGCGTTGCAACAGCTTACTCGCCAACGCCCCGACCGTTTCAGCTCACACAGAGCCCTTCGTGTTCCCTACGAGGTCAGCTCTCGATCGGAACGTTGTGCCCGACGAGCCACCGTTGGATTTTGTCCCGTTCGCGTTGCGTTTCCGGCGCGGTGACGTTTGCGGGGGTCATGCTCAAGTAGCGCTGAAACGTCGCGCCGGTTTTGTTCCTCGCGAGCGGATCCGCACCTGCTGCGAGCAAATCCAAAACCGCCTGAAACTTGTTCGTTTGCGACGCCATGATGAGCGCGTTGTCGCCGTTCGGCTCCGCGACGTCGAGCTTCGCCTCGGCTTGGAGTAGACCGTGAAGCTGCGAGCCGTTTCCGCTCACCGCCGCATCCATTAGCGGGCTGTCGCCGGTGATTTCGTTGATCACGTTGGGATCGACTTTTTTCGCGAGCAGCGCATTCATGAACGAATAATCGTCGGCCGTCGCGGCGGAGTGCATCACCGTGTCGCCGTCGTCATCGGCGTGCGCGGTATCAGCGCCAGCGGCGAGCAGCGCTTTGAACGCTTTGGGTTTGTCTTTCCAAACGGCGAACTGCAGCAAGCTTTTTCCCGATTCACCGGTCGCGCTCGCGTTCGCGCCGTCGTGAATCAGCGCCGTGATCGTCACGCCATCATCCGCAAAAATCGCGTCGGCCACGCGCGCTGCTTCTTGCGCGGGAAATGCTTGGAGCGCTGCGGCGGAGGGTTTCGATTTGCACGCCGACGCGGACGCCATCGTGAGAACCAAAGCGATGGCGAACAGGCCGCGCGAAAAAGTCATGGATTGAACGAAAACTGCGCCGTCTTTCCGTTGGCGTCTTGATACTTCACGGGTCCCGCTTCCAAGCTTTGTAAGAATTCCCCATGGAGGTCGCCGCGTCGCTTGATCATCGGCCCATAGGCGTCGAGAGGGTTGGAGATTGCGGCGTCGAATTTGGTGAGGGCGGGATTTGGATCTGCAGACTGGATTTTGCGTCCGAGCGACTGCGGCATTATCGAGCCCTTCTCGTCTTGAAGGCCCGAAAGAATCTCGTTCGTAACTTCGTAATTACGATCCTGACCATTGTTCGCTTGCGCGCGCGCCGTAGCCGGATTCACGCCGTCGCTCATAAGCGTGTTGTCGTTGACGCCTGACGCATTGAACGTGACGGCCGTAAGACCGGTCTGTGCTGCGCTCGAGGCCGCCAGCCCACCGCCGAGTGAGTGACCCGTGAAGACGAGGTTGTCTCCGAATGCGGAATGCGCCTTTGCGGCGAGACGCTGGGCATCGCGATATTGTCGGGGGGTGAACCCGACCCCTTCGGCCACGTCGTTCGCTGGTCCGGGCAGGGAGGTGAACTGGGTGCCGCGATACGCGACGACGTAATCGCCTTTTCCGTTCGTATAAACGGCGGCGAAGAAGCCACTCTGTTTGTCCTGCAACATGCTCGGCGTGATGCCGGCGGCTGCGAGCTGCTGCTTCGTGGCCGGAAGAAATCCGTCGGCACCTTTTTGATGTTTCGCCTCCACGTCGCCGGAGAGCTTCGCAAAAGTCATGTCGCTCTGTTGCGGTTTCGTGCCCGCGACTTGCGATGCGAAGCCGTTCGTCGCCAAGCTGTTGTCGCTGCTGCTGGATGTGGCCGAGCCTTCGTCACCGCCCCAACCTCCGCCTCCGCCTCCCACGCTGGTCGCTGCGGAGGACGGCGGTGCCGAACCCGGATCAAATTCTGTCGTGTTGCCTGATCCCAAGCTGCCATTGCTCGATCCACTGCCACCGATGAAACCGCCGACGCCGTCGTCATAGCTCGATGAAGAAGCGATGTAGCCACCGCTTCCCGTTCCTGCGCCGGCACCTCCACTTTCATCCGCGGCGACGCCGTTGCCCGTCCCGTCATCACTGCCGCTCGCGCCTGTGGCCGCAGCGTTCGATCCGCCGGCGCCGCCTGCCGATGCCGTTGCTCCTGCACATCCTCCGCTCCCGATTCCGCCCGCGAGCGAGTCCGTTGCGTTCGCGCTCGCACACACAACGGAGGGCCCGACCTTTTTGATCGCCGCGCCTCCGCAAATCAAAACTGCAAACAATAAGAGTGAGTACTCGACCATTGCCGCACCACCTTGATACGTGCGGCGTTGCGCGCGGGCGAGGAGAGAGCGGCGTTCCTCTACGTGCATGGTCATAGGCGTCCTCGGTTCGTTGCGATGTGAAGCGAGTCTCATTGCGCGCTCTCGCCATCGTTCTCCGACTCGGCGATCGACAGGCTTTTTGCCGGCAGTTGAAGCGATGCGTATGGCGCGGGCGTCCACGGTTTCGCGTCTGCTGGTGCAGGCGTCCACGGCGCGTCGATTGCTTGAACCTTCATCGGCATCGGCGGCGGCGACTGCAATCCGAGCGTCTGTTCGGCCGAGAGCACCGCATGAATCGTGGTCACTTCGGCGACACGCGCTTGGTGATGAATTTCTTTTCCGTGAACGTCTCCGCGCACATCGAGGAGCACGAGCCACGCGAACGCGGAGCCGAACGCAGTGCAGGTCGTGATGACGATCGCCGTTCGAAGTCGCACACGAACGAGCAGCCACGACATGGCGATCTTCGCGTCGGTCGCGACCTCTCCATCGCCGCGGATGACAGGGGTCACCGGCGGCGTCATCATCGAAATCGGCAACGTGAAACCCGACGACAAGCGATCTCGCCTTGCACGCGTTTCTGCTCGTCCACGTTGTCGTGAAGCGTCATCGATGAACATGGCGTCCCCTCGGCGTTGCGCGAAAGCCCGTCACGTAGGTCATACGGGATCGCATGTGAAGAACCGCGCCGTTCGATCGACATCGGGCGCCATTCGGGCTTCACACTTCCCAACCGAAAGCCTAGACAATCACGCGTTAAATCGCGTGGCCACTGCGGTCCGATCAGGCGCCAGGGCCCGACGTGCACGCTGCGGGATCACTCGCGCGCTCGACCCATTCGCCATTTTCACATTGCTGCGTTGCCGTGCAGTAGCCCGGTCCGTCGGTGCACTCGACCGCTTTCGGCGGCGGGCTGCCTGGCGTTCCGGCCGGGCTGATGTACCCGCTAATCTTCATGCCGATGATGCCCGGAACACTGCCGAGGCGGCTCGCGTAGGCGGGCGCATTGAGATCGGCGTGCGATGTGCTGGAAAAATGCGCTTCGCTTCCACTTTGTCCGCCCCAATCACCGCTGACGGTCTCGATCGTGCCGCTGGAATTCACGCGCGTGACGATCGCGACGTGATCCGCGACGCCCCCTCCTTGATAATTGAAGACGACGGCGTCACCGACCGACGGCGTGCTGTGGAGTGTTCCGTGATTCTGACCGTAGACGTAGAAGCTACCGGCAGCGGCATCGAGACCGCTGGTCTCCGCGCCGGCTCGTCCCCAAACCCAGCGCGCGAAATCGGCGCACCAATATTCGGGCTCGCCGCCGTTGCCCGTACAGCTGCTGTCGAAGTAGTTGCCGCCCTCGCTGTTTCGCGAGCACGCGCCTTTGCCGACGTTCGCGAGCGCGATGCTCGAGATGGTGGCGCGACTCACGTCCTCGGCCGACGATCCGGTTTGGTCATCGCCGGACGCCGCGCTGCAACCCGACGCAAACGCGAGAGCCATGGACCCGAGGACGAGAGCGATTGTCGTGCGCATGACAAGCCCTTACGCAGAGAACGTGCCGCGAAATGAAATGCGCCGAGCCACGAAATTTCCGCTGGATCGGCGATTTGCCTCGCGCCGGCTTGCGTTTATTACGCGACGGGAAACGGACCGCGAGATCACGACGACGCAGGGGGCTGGCTAAAAACCCAACCACGGCAAGATGGCGCGCCATCGAGTCACGCTATGATCGCCGAATGATGGTTCGAAGCGGGTCGTTCATGGCACTTTGCGCGGTGATCTTTGCATGTGGATCGAGCTCGAGCGGACCGAGCATCAGCGATGGCGACGACACCATCGGCGGTGACGGCGGAACATCGAACGACGGCGGCGCGAAGGGCGACGGATCGGCGTCGTCGGATGGCAGCGTTGGCGTTTCGGTTTGTCCTTCAACCCAACCTGCCGATCAGTCCGCGTGCTCCGCGGCCAACGCGCGTTGCGAATACGGAGCCGATCCCGACATGGGATGCGATCCCAGTACGCTGTGCTCTAGCGACAAGTGGAACCTCATTGCGGCCACGGCTCCCGCAAGCGGAGTCGGAACATGTCCGTCGACCTCGGGCAACAGCTGCCCAGGATCTTACGCATCGATCTCCTACAACGCCGAGTGTCCCAACCCCCTCTATTGTCATTTTCCCGAAGGTGACTGTTGGTGCCTCACGAGACAGTACGGTGTCGACGGCGGCACGGCATCCGGCAACGGATGGGCGTGTGGTCCTTCACCGAGCACCTGTCCTGTCGTGCGTCCACGCCTTGGAGAGGCTTGCGGCGCCACGCAAAGCTGCACGTACGGAGATCAGGTCGAGCAATGCAACTCCGGAACGTGGGTTCTCGCCGCCATTCACCCGCCTTTCTGAGCGGCCGTTTCTCGTGGAGACGACTGGCGCGTGGGAAGACGAGCGGAGACTTTGCGAGAGGCTTACTGCGACACGTCGTTCACCGCGTCGACGTTGACGGCCACGGTTTTGGTAACGCCATTCGGAAAGCGCACGCTCACGACGGGTGACGCGTCGACTCCGAGACCTACGTAAATGACGTCGTCCATTTGTCCCAAGAAGCCGTTGCCGGCCGACAGCTCGCGCATCTGCTTTTTCCCGCCTGCAGTCACCGTCACGCGTGCGCCGATCGCGCGTGTGTTGGCGCCAGTCCCGCGAAGGCGGAGGCCGACCCAATGGTTCTTGAAGGCCTGCGTGTTCAGGAAGATCTGTGGGCGCGCGTCGAGGTTCGAGAGGATCAGGTCTTGGTCGCCGTCGCGATCGATATCAACGGCAACGGCGGAGCGCCCGTTCGACGCGAAGGCTTCGGGGGAGCTCGGCGGTGCGAGATAGAAGATGCCACCGTCGTTCAGGAACATTTGCTTCTTCTGATCCGCGGCGAACGCACCCGGCTGCCAGCCGTTCGAGAGGTAGATGTCCTCGTCGCCGTCGTTCTCGTAGTCGAAGAAGATCGATGCCCATCCCCAGCCTCGGTCGCCAGGCTCGAAGCGAGCGTCCTGTCCCGCCGTGAATGCCTTCGCGCCCTTCGGGTCGCCCGGATTCATCCAGAGCTTGTTGCTCTCCAGGTATTGAATGGACATCTCGAGGTTCGCATCGATGTTCTTGATCGTGCTTTCGTCAGTCGGGAAGACGACCTTGATGTTCTTCGAGAACATGTCGAGGTTCGACACATAGAGATCGAAGAAGCCGTCGCCGTCGACGTCGCTGATCGACGCGTTCATGTGGCTTCCGCGCTCGTCGGTGCCACTGATGCGGGACACGTCAGCGAAGGTCCCGTCGCCGCGGTTTTGGTAAAGCGAGCTCGCTCCGAAATCGTTCGCGACGAACAGGTCGAGGTCGCCGTCATTGTCGTAATCCCACGCCAGTCCTGCGAGTGTCCAACCGACGTCGGCGACGCCGGCTTTCGCCGCGACCTCGGTGTAGCTGCCGTCCGCACCGCGCTTCCACAGCTGATTTGGGCTGCCGTTGCGCCCTTGGAGCGCCGGCCAATTGTGACCGCCGTGCAGGTTGGCCTCGTTTGAGCCGTAGTAACCGATGTAAATATCGAGGTCGCCGTCTCTGTCGAAATCGAACGCTTGCACGCTTTGCGCGCCGTGGTGCGTCTTGATTCCGACCTTCGACGTGACGTCGACGAAGGCGCCGTTTTGCTGCCGCAGAAGCAGCGACGGCTTGTCGCTTCGGACGATGAAGAGATCGGTCAGGCCGTCACCGTCGAAATCGGTGAGCAGTGCGGAGCGCGAGTCGTCGAGAGCGGCCGGAACCTTCCACGCTTCGGTGACGTCGACGAACGAGCCAGGGGCCTCTTTGCCTTTGTTCAAGTACAGGCGTCCGAGGCCGTAACCGGTGACGAAGAAATCTGGATACCCGTCGGCGTTGAGATCTCCCACGGCCAAGCCCGAGCCCATCGGGTCTTGGACGTCGAACTCCTTTGATGAGGATGGCGCAGGGATCACGTCCGTGGGCAGCCCGTTCTTGGCCGTCACGTTTTCGAAAAGGGCGCTCGGATATTTCGCCAGGAGCGCATCCTTTTTCGCCCACTGCGCGGGGCTCCACGCTTGGCGCTGGTCAGCTCGGGGCATGACCATCACGTAGTCCCGTTGGCCGACCTCACGAGCGATCGCGGCGTCGATCGTGGTTTTCTTCGCCTCTTTCGCGAGCTCTGCGCCGCGCACCAGGTAGTGGGTGATCATCATCGAGACGACCTCCGAAAGGTACTCGGCGGCAAACGGATCCATCGCATACGCGCGGCGTTTCCACGAATCCTGAAGCAGAATCCAGTGCCACGCAGTATCGCGGACGGCGTTCTGCTCGTAGTCGAGCATGAGCTCGTCGAAAGGCTTGCGTGGTCCCTCGGTGTCTTCCTCACGCGGCTTGAACGACAACTGGACGTCGCCGTTCGGCAAGATGAGATGCGCGAACATTTGGAGGGTGATGTTGTCGACTCGGGCCGCGCTCACGTACGGCAGCGGCGTCTGCGGCGTCGTTCCGCCGTCCGCCGCGGATGTTTCGTTGGCGCCAGGGTCGTAGCCGGCGGCGACGAACGCGGTGAACTTTTCGAGCTCGGGCGTCCAAATATCGATCGCTTCCTGCGTAACCGGAAGCTTCGGCGTGACGCGATTGAGATCGGTGAGGAGGTTCTTCGTGTCTTGGTTGTAGGTCTGCAGCGCGGCGATCTTTCCTTCGATCAGGGTTTCGGTCAGCGGTGCAAGACGCGCGACGATCTCCGCGTCGGGAAGCTTCGTCGGAGTGCGTGGGGCCGTGACGAGACCGAGCTTTTGCGACAACGTTTCGTGGACGCGTTTGACGTGTGCTGCTTCGATCATCGGCGTGCGCTCCTGTTTCGCGAGCTCGCCCGCCGACTGCAACATGAGGAGCGAAATGCGCGTCGCGATTTCGGCGAAGGCATCGAGCGCGTCAGGTGCGAGTGGCTTCAGGTTCGTGCCGGCGCCCGAGATCGCGATTTCGTCGGTGATGACCGAGAGAACCATGCGCCAGTGCTCTGACGTCGTTCGGTAGTCTTTGTAGGCCTTCATGCCGTGGTCGGTTGCGAACGAAGCGAGGTCGCTCTTTTGAGCATCGTTCATCCGAGGCAAAGGCACGACGGCGTCGGCGTTGAGATCTGCAGCGGTCAATGTCGCCGCAGCTGACGCCAGCGAAGCTCTTTCCCAAGCCGCGCGAAGCATGGCTTTGACGGCGAGGATTTTCGCGATCACCGCGAAGCTCGAATATTGGTTGGACGAAATGAAGCTGTCGAGCTGACGAAAGCTCGTCCAGCACGTCACGTCTTTCGCAGCCTCGAGCGCGGCGATTTTTTCGAGCACGCGCTTCGCCTCGTCGTCGAGGAAGGTCGTGTCGGTGCGTAGCGGCGCCGAGGCATCGGCCACGGATCCCGAGTCTTTTTTGCATCCGGCGATCGAAAGGAATACGAGGGCCGCGAGCAAGACGCCTGCGAGGGACGTGCGCATGATGCGTGAAGCATAACGCCGCTGCGAATTCTCGATGAATTGACACCGTAAATCGCGAGATCGGCATTTTGAAAGGGGTTAGGAAGGGTTTCGAAGCGCCTGCGTATTCGAGAGCACCGGAGGGTTTTTCCCATGCGACGTGTTCTCGTTTCTTTGGTTCTAGGTGTTTCGGTTCTCAGTGTGGCGTGCGGTGGTAGTGGAAGCGACAGCAAGACGGGAGCCTCTGCAAAGGCGGACGTGACTCCGCTTCAAGAGCTCCAAGGTATTCCGACGGATCTCAACGCCGACGTGGCCGATCTCACGAAGCCCATCGACGACAGCCAGGCCGTCATGGATCAGATCAGCGCGTTGCCGAAGAAGTACAAGATCACCGCCGGCGACATGGCGGCGATGTGCAAGGCGACGATGAACAACGGCACCGTCGACGTGAAAGTGAACGGCGACGTCACCGGCGACGCGAAAGCGGAAATCACGGAAGCACTCACCAAGCTCAAAGCCGTGGTCGCTGGTCTCAAGGCGACGCCGGATAAGGTCGTCGC